>NZ_JBVJMV010000037.1:0-82196 GCF_055584025.1 Streptomyces sp. NPDC104309
CGCCGACCAGGCAACGGCCGAACGAACGAACCTGAAACCCCGTCAACCCGCCCTGACCAGCTGATCAGCACCTCCCGCACGCCGGGGGAACCTCACCCAGCCCCACATCGGGATTCCGGCCCGGCCGGGCCAGAATTGTCAGCACAAGAGCCACCAGACCGCTCACCGCGCCGACCACACCAGCCTTCGGATCCGCTTTCTCCCACCCGTCAACGATGACGCTGATGACCAGCCACACCGCAGCTGCCGCGCACACACCCCACGGCACCACACGCAACCAACGCCCCCTGTAACCCATAACGGACCACTCTGTCGTGACCCACACGTGCCACGGGCGGGAATGGTCAGATTGGCTGGATCGAGCAGCCTCTACCTCCGCCAGCAACTGAGCCAAGTCACAAGAACGGCTGTCGACGAGACATTCGTCATCCCCGGTGACACCGAACGACCCGGCAGAGAGAGCTTGCCGCGCCGGACGCGACGAGAGCCTGTCAGCGCGCATGCGACAGCGACAGCAACCCCCCGACGCCGTAGAAAAGGCACTGCACCACCGGCACAAGCATGTCGGTCGTATTCGCCCGACGGCGTCTACCTGGCAACGGCCAGCAACGATCCGTCCTTGCGGATTTGGGGTCGCCAAGGTACTTCGGTCACCATGACGCGAACCGAGCAGGCCCTCGTAACCCTGGCGTGGGTCGCGGACGCCACTGGCTACGGCCTCATCGGCGGTGGCGGGGCCGGAGCGTACTTCTGGAAGTTCATAGCGGCCAGCACCAGCTGAGTTGCGCAAAACACAGGTCCCACTGCGCGCGGTGTCGAACCCGGTGACGACGACGGATGACCGCGGTCCCGGTCATGACATCCGCGGCGGCGTCGGCCTCAAGGGACAGGACCGTGAGACAGAAGCGCTGTGTCCCTCAAATGGGACAGCCGGAGGTCCCAGATCATTACGGTGAAACGGGACATTCCAAATGCGAGCCTGCAGTCACTCAGGGGCGGAGGGTGGTGGTCGGTCCTTCATCCGCATGGCGACGTAGCTTGCGCGGTCTGTGGCGGAGTGCTGGTGCCAGCGGTGGGCCGTGGCGTCGCAGGTGCCGATGAGGTCGGCGAGCAGCTTCCAGTGCACGGAGCTGACCAGGGAGAGCCAAGCACCGTTGCGGGCGAGGCGCGTGGCGGGGATGCCGTGGCGGATGAGTCGCTCACTCAGGGCGTTCGCGGTGAGGTGACGGCCGGGGCGCATGCCGGGGAAGAGGTAGGGGGTCGCGCGGGCACGGGCGATGACGGTCGGTGGTGTGCGGCCGTCGATCAGCCGTTGCAGCAGCGCAGACAGGCGAGGCCGGAGCCAGAGCGGATCACGTCCGAAGAGCAGGCCGAGAGTGTCGGGCTCGTTCGGGTGGTGCTGGACGTCGTCCAGCGTGAGGCTGACGATGCGGGTGCACAGCTGCCCGTACTGGAGGACCAGACATCCGGCGACGCGGTCGGCGAGAGGGACGGTCTCGTCGGTCTCCAGCCGCAGGGCAGCCAGGACACGTTCGGTGTCGCTCATGATCGAGCGATCTTCCGCGCGCTGGGCTGCAGCGATGGCGATGCGTGGCGGGGACAGGCGGGCGTCAGCCGACCAGACCAGGAACTGACGGAGTTCTGCCTGGTAGTGGCCGTGCTGGGTGACCCATCGGTCGCAGCGGGCCTGCGTGCAATCGGCCAGGAGGACGCCGCAGCCGTGGAGATGGCCGAGGAACTGTCGGGCGACACGAAGACGACGCAGGAGATAAGCGCGTTGACGGGTTCTCGTAGGCGGCCAGCTCGTCGACGAGTGGCTGCAGCCAATCGGGTGTGGCGCCGGTGACCGGGTCGGTGGTGAGGACAGCCAGTCGGGTCTGTGCGGTGCAGGCGCGGCAGCGCGCGTCGGATTCGAGTCGCGCGAAGCCGTGGCAGGTGCGGCAGCGGTAGGAGAAGCGGACGCCGGCACACTCAGGGCACACGGGGCCGCCAACGTGGTGTTGGAAGGCGATGCTGGGCTGCTGGCAGCGGGAGCAGACGGCGGGGCTAGCCAGCACTTGGTCGACACATGCCCGGCAGACCGGCCCTTCGGGCCAGCGGATGCCAGCAACAGATCGACCGGCATCTTGGGCGGCTTGTCGCCGCTGACCAGCCGATAGATGTGGCTTCGGTCGAAGCCGAAGCCGTGCTCGTGCAGGGCCTCAGTCAGCTTGGTGGTGGTGTACCAGTTCTTCCGGACGGCCATCAGCTCGCGCAGCCGCCACTCGTACTGTGGTCTTGAGCTGGCCCTGACGTCTTCCGGACGAGGCTCCGGAGCGGGCACGGCCCTCATCACGCCCCCCTCCGGGAGTCGGTACCCTGCAGAGCGAGGGCGATCGCCAGCTCCTCATCGCACTCCGCCTCGAGATCGGCCTGAGCGAACGCGAGACGGAGCACCTCGGCCTCGGCCGCCTCCAGGTGCTGGCGGACCTGCAAGTTCTTGTACTCGCTGCTGAGCGCCGTGTAGATAGCCGTCGTGGCGGCGTGAGAGTGGCCGACCTGCTCGGTCACGAACCCCGCGTCGTAGCCCGACTCGATGAGCCTGGTGACGTACGTGTGGCGAAGACAGTGGGGGCCAAGTTCCTCGGCCAGGCCAGCCTTGTCCCGCCAGTGCGCGAACCGGTCGTTGAGCGACCGCTCGCTGATCCGCGAGCCCCGCTCGGTTGGGAACATGACGCCGTCGTCCCGACGGCCCTGGTAGAACAACGGCCGCACGTGCTCGACGTAGAACCGGACCGTGGATACGGCCCACGGCCACACGGACACCACTGTTCGGCGCCGCGGCGGCTGCCCGGCCATCGCCTTGCCCCAGCGCACCGCCAGGCCCCCGAAGTCCCCGAACTCCGGAAGTCGGGGCTGCCGACGCCAGTCGTGCAGGTCGAGCCGGGCGGCCTCCCGTCGCCGCAACCCCCACGCGTACGTGGTCGTCACCAGGGCAAGGTCCCGCGCCGCGGCCAGAGCCCCTTGTGACCAGCCGCCTGCAGCCGCCGGATCTCCGGATCGATCTGTCCGATCAGTGAGCGGATCTCCGGCCGCGTTAGCGGGCGGTTCCGGTTCGGTCGGCCGACGTAATCCTGGGAGTGGCGAACCCGGTTCAGGTCCCACAGAGCACGCTCGTTGAATGTGCCGAACAGTTCCTGGCAGACCTCGCGCCAGCCGTATGCCGGCTCGCACAGATACGTCAGATATAGCCCGACCTTCTGCTGGTGGGCGATCACCGTTGAGGTGGCCACCTTCTCGGCGAGGGCCGCCGACCATCGGTCGTACAGCGGCGCACCCCAAGTGGGCTGCCATGGGAAGGCTCCCGAGAAGGCCTGTAGCTGCCGCACGGTCCGCTCCCGACCACGGATCGTGTCCGGGTCGAGATGCCGGGCCCGCTGACTGTCGCCGAACCCAGTGAGGGTCTGCTCGAAGACCACCGATGGGGACCGCAGCCGGGCTACTCCGTCCGGCACCCGGTGGGCCGAACTCCCGGGCTCTGACCGTCGCGTCCGGCGGGTCGGCAGGTCGATGGTCGTGCTCATGAGCGGCTCTCCACCTCGCAACTCGCCGATGCGATGGAGGCATCGGTGATGCCCCCCAGTCATCACAACGAGGGAAGCCGCAGATGGGCACGCTGAACAGGCAGGCAAGAAGTGGTAGAACTACGGAGAGATCGCTCCAGAGATGCGGACAGGGCGGCACTTTGGGGACCGCGCCGATGATGACTCCCCCGCAACTCTGCGCGGAGAGGACCAGGACGCGGCCATCGGGTGCGAAGAGCCACGCCCAACTTTGCCGGACGGGGAGGCCGCTTGGGACCGTTGCGCTGTGCCAGGACCAGCGTTGGGGTTTCCGGGCGGTGGCCAGGACTTTGTATTGGTCCAGTGGTGTCGGGTCCAGGGGGCGGCCGTCTTCGAGCAGGGCGGTGGTGCCGTTGATGCGTGCTCGGAGCGCGGACAAAGTACGGCGTGCGTCTCCTGGTTTCATGATGTCCGGGAGCCTGGCGGGTTCGACGAAGTCGATCGCGAGGATCTCGCGGTCGGGCAGGCGGACTGCGGCGATCTGCTCAGCATTCCAGGTGCCGCCGTCGTACACGAACAGGACTTCGCCAGGGAAGCGGGTCTCCGCCGGGTATCCGGGGGTGTTGGAGGGGATCCAGTCGATGGCGAGGCCCCGGGTGTACTGAACGGTGACACCGAGTTCTTCCAGGGCTTCGCGCGCGGCGGCCCGGGAAGGCGATTCGTGGGCGTCGACGGCACCGCCGGGCAGCAGGTGGACATCGCGGTAGTCGACCCTCTGGACGAGAACTCGTCCAGAGGTGTCTGTGATCAGTGCGGACGCGCCCGTCCACAGGGTCGATCTGGAAGCGCCGTATTCCGCGTCCGTCATCGCCGTTTTGGAAGGGGAGGGGTCATTCGGGGGGACGAGTGTCATCTGATCTCCGAGCGTGTGGTTGATCAGGGAGGGGGCACGATGAGGCAGGCTCGCGAAAGGAGTGTCCGACGGGCTCGATGCCGTGCGGGTCGTCGAGGCTGAAGCCGGTCACCATGACCATGTCCGACCCGGCGGCGGCGGAGATGAGGTGGGTCCCGCATCGCGGGCGAAACCCGCGCTGGAGGGTGGGGCCTGTCGCGTACCAGGCCGGCTCGCCGCCGGGGCCGGTCCAGGCCAGTCCGTCTTTACGGAAGCCCACCCAGAGCACGGCGGGGCCGCCTGAGATACGCGTTTCGTGGATGCACGAGCAGAGGTCCGGATCATCTGGAATGCCGGATACCTCGTAGGTGATATGGCCGCACTGGCAGCGTCCCGTCCGCACCTCGGCCGTGGGCTCGGCGGTGCTGACACCCTCAGCCTGAGCCCGGCGCTGCGACTGGCCGACCGTGATCAAGTGCACGTTTCCGACCTGAGCGAGCTCAGGAATGCTCCCAGGTGAGAGTGCCCGGGTAGGGGCGCCCTTCCACGTATGCCTGCATGTTTGCCACGATGCCGGCGATGCGGCGCGGTCCCCATGAGTTCGCGACGGCTTCGTTGACGAGCACGGCCGCAGTGACGAAGTTCAGGATGAACGCGTCGCGCAGCAGCAGGTACGGCTCCAGGAGCCGGGCGAAATCTGCTGGCAGAGGTCGCACCTGGGTGTAGCCGGCCAGGAACGCGCGGGCGAACTCCTCGTAGACGCCCTCTTCGGTCCGCGCGATGCAGTGGACGGACGAGAGCACGGTGGCGATGTCGAGCAGGTAGTGGCCGGTGCCGCAGTCGTCGAAGTCGATGACGCCGATGCCGCCGCCGGGCAGCGCGATCATGTTCTCTCGGTGCAGGTCGCCATGGATGCGCCCGCGGTCGTCCTGGCCGCCCTCCTGGAGGGCTGGGGTGATCGACTCGGCGACCTTGCGAAGAGCGGCAGTGCCTTCGGGGCCCAGCTGTTCCCTGGCGGCCGGATCGGTGAGGGCATGCCCCTTGAGGAGGATGGTCTCCGCGTCCCAGACCGGCCGATCGAACTCGGGCAGTGACACCGTCGCGGCGTGCTCGTGCAGGTGGGCGGTCACAGTGCCCATCTCCTGCGCCACGCCGGGCTGGCGGTAGGGGGGCTCTGCTGTGCCGGGAAGCCAGTGCAGCAGGGCGAGGGTGGACGGAGCGTCGTGGCCGGGGACCTCGACGGGGACCACGTGGTGGCCGCCGGTGGTGGTGACGGGCTCGGGAACGGCGACCGTGCGGGAGGCGGCCAGGCTTTCCAGCCACCGCATCTCACTGGCTTGCTGGTGGGCGGGGCGGCCGTCACGGACGGACATGCGGGCCACGAAGGACCTGCGGCCTGGCGGGGTGACACGCCAGACGGCGTTGTCCTCGTACTGCTGGACCTCCATCCGTACGGCCGCGCCGTCGAGTCCGTAGTACTCGCTCAGCGCGGCCCGGGTCAGCCCTTCGAGCAGGTCGAGCTGCGCGGCGTGGGGAAGGCGGGAGAACGACGGCACGGAGGTACGGGCTCCTTGGTGGTCGGGGTGGGCACGAGCGTAGCGCGGGCCGGCCGGGGGCTGGTCGGATCGGAGCGGGAATGCACCGCTTCTGGTGGCCGCCCCGGCGCGCCCGTCGCACAGAGGTAAAAGCTGCTCAGGGTCTGCAGCCGGGCGGCCTGGGTGCCGTCGGGGTCGGCGTACACCTTCAGCACTTGGTCAGCGCACAGGGAGTAGACCTTGGCTTCGGTGCCGACGGCGAGGAGATCACCGGGGCCGAGGCCATGGGCGGCCAGGAGCTGTTGCTCGGCCTGGGCGGTGATGTCGTTGATGTCACGACGGTGGATCATGGGGTGGCTCCGGGGGCGGTGGCAATGACGACAGTGCGATTGGCGGGAGTGGGGGGCCCGAGGTGGAAGTCGCCGTGGAAGGAGATGCGGGTGAACCCCGCGGCGGTGAGCATGGTGTGCAGCTGGGCGCGGGTGTACATGCGGGTGCGGCAGGTGCGGGACCATCCGGGGCGGCTGTAGGTGACGTGGGCGAGGTTCTCGGTCCAGTCGTACCAGGATGTTTCAGTGACCGTGCCGATGAGGGCCGACTTTGTGCTGACGGCCTCGTCCGCGTGGCGGTTTTCGTGCTCGGCCCGTTCTCGGGTGGTCAGTTCCATGATCAGGGTGCCGCCTGGCGCGAGCACGCGGCGCCAGGCGGCCAGAGCGTCGGTGTCGTCGGCCGGGGTGCGCAGGTAGCCGAACGAGGTCCACAGGTTCAGCACGACGTCGTACGGGCCGGGAGGCGGGGTGCGCATGTCCAAGGCGTGGAAGTCGACAGCTGGCCACAGACGGCGGGCATGGGCGAGTTGGACCGGCGAGGTGTCGATGCCGGTGACGCGGTAGCCGGCGGCGGCCAGGGGGCCTGCGTGCCGCCCGGCCCCGCACGGCACGTCCAGAATGCGGGCGCCGGGGCGCAGTGCGGGCAGGGCCGTGAGGGCGGCGAGGTCCTGGGCGGTGGTGTCGTACTTGCCGAGCTCGGCGAAGGTCTCCTCGAACCCTTCGTCGAAGAAGGTGTCGGCCCAGTGGTCGGGTGACGGGGTCAGGTGCACGGGGCTACTCCTGGGGGAGGGCGTCGTGATCCGGCGCTGACAAGCAACCCCGCCTCCAAGATCACTCCCGAGCTGGGGAGCCCTGCCGCCACCACCGCGTATCCCCCAGCCTGTAGCACGAAACACGGCTATGCGAGCGGGCGCCTTGCAGTAAGACTTGCCCGCTTGACCTGGATTCCTGATCGCCTATCCCGCCACTGCCGTGTGCTTGCAGCACGAGGTGGAGTGCCTCGGCCGTCGTCTCGCAGCGCACGTCCGGGAGCCCTCCACCGCACGGGCTTGCCCCGACGAGTGCGGTGCGCGTACCGGCCGCTCGGCCGGCGTCGATGTCGCAGGGCGAGTCGCCGACAGTCCACGATCGGGCGAGGTCAAGTTGGAGGTCGTGGGCGGCCTGGTGGAGCATGCCGGGCGCAGGCTTCCGGCACGGGCAGGCCCTGCGGTAGTCGGGCACCGTGCCGTCGGGGTGGTGGGGGCAGGCGTAGATGCCGTCGAGCCGAACTCTGTAGGGGGTGAGGAGCGCGCCGAGCCGTTCGTGCATGGAGTCCAAGGCGTTCACGGTGAATAACCCGCGGGCCACCCCGCTCTGGTTGGTGACGACGACAAGGGCCCAGCCCGCGTGTTGGAGGGCGCGCAGCGGTGCGCCGACGTCCGGTTGGAGAACCAGGCCGTCAGGGCGGGACGGGTAGTGGCGGGGTTCGGTCAGGGTGCCGTCGCGGTCGAGGAACACGGCCTTCCGACGCTGCGGTCGGCCTGACCCGGGCGCGCCGGGCCGGGCAGGTTCAACCTGTCGCACGGTTGCGGAAGGTCGTGAACAGCTCGACGGTGCGCACTTGGACGGCGGTGTCCGACTCGGTCGGCCTGTCGGGCAGGGCATTGTCAAGCGCGGTCATGTCCGCGCAGGTGAAGTACTGGTAGGCGCTGGGCACGGGATTAGGGACGAGTTCGAGGTGCAGCGGTTGGCCGGTGACTTCGTGGTACAGCCGGGCGCACCACTGGGCGATGTCGGCGAAGGAGACGGCGCAGCCGGCGCCGAGGTTGTAGACCGCGGCGGGCACCGGGAGCCGGGCGGTGGCGAGGTGGACGATGGTGGTGGTGACGGATTCGACGGAGATGTAGTCGCGGGCGGCTGTGAGGGAGTCGGCGAAGACGCGGATGTGCCCTGTGTCCGCGGCTTGCCGCAGGAGTTGGGACAGGATCGAGGCCATGGGGCCCTTGTCGGTCTCGTCGGGGCCGAAGACGTTGGTGTAGCGCAGCCCGGTCCAGTCGAGGCCGGCGGGGTGGCGGGTGCGCATCTGCTGGTCGAGTGTGAGCTTGGAGGCCGCGTAGGGGTTGAGGGGGCCGGTGCAGCGTGTGGGGTCGGTGTCAGCGTCCTCGGCGATGGGGGTGCGGTGGTGGAGGGTGCCGTAGACGGAGTGGGAGGAGGCGTAGATCAGGCGGGTCCTGCCGGTGCGGCAGGCGTCGGCCAGGCGGAGCGGGCCGAGGGTGTTGGTCTCGTCCAGCTCGGGTCCTGCCGGGGCGCGGGTGGAGCTGTTGCCGGCCTGGTGGACGACCGTGGTGAAGCGGCCAGCTGCGATGTCGGCGAGGAGCTGTGGGTCGGCGAAGTCGCTGCGGTGCCAGTGGGCAGCAGCGGCGAGGTGGGAGGGTGCGGGGCGCAGGTCGACGGCGGTGACCTGATGGCCGGCGTGGTGGAAGGCGGATACGGTGTGGCGGCCGATGAACCCGGCCGCCCCGGTGACCAGGACGCTGCTGTCAGGGGTCATTGGGCGCCTGCCTGCTGGGCGACGTGGTAGATCCGGGTCGTGGTGGAGTGGCCGTCCAGGAAGGGCACTGTGACGACTTCTCCGCCCCAATTCTCGACTAGGTCGGCCTCGGCGATCCGCCGGCCCGCGTAGTCGCCGCCCTTGACCCAGATGTCGGGGCGGAGCTCGGCCAGCACCCTCTGGGGGGTGTCCTCGCCGAAGACGATGACGCCGTCCACGCAGTCCAGCGCCGTCAGCAGCTGGGCGCGCTCGCGCTCGCCGACGACCGGCCGGTCCTCGCCCTTGAGGCGCCGTACGGAGGCGTCGGAGTTGATGCACACGATCAGGACGTCGCCCAGGCGGCGAGCCTGTTCCAGCAGGGACAGGTGCCCGGCGTGCAGGAGGTCGAAGCAGCCGCCGGCCCCGACGACCTTCCCGCCGCGCGCCCGTACGCGGGCGGCCAGCTCCAGCAAATCCGCGCCTTCGGGAGCGCTCTGGGTGGGCGAGGCGGTCAGGGAGGCGGGGCCACCTGCTTCGACGTAGCCGGTGGCGGCTTCGACGGCCGCGGCCATGGCGTGGGAGGGCAGTCGTCCGGCGGCGAGCGTCATGGCCGCGGTGACCGCCAGCTGGTCGCCCGCTCCGCACGTGTCCCCGGCGGCGGGCCGGGCCGGGACGGCCAGGGGGTGGCCATCAGGATCCGCGACCAGGACCGCGCCTCCGCGACCCCGGGTGACCGCCACCTGCTTGACCGGCCACGCGGCCAGCAGCTGGACGGCGCGGGCGGTGTCGCCACCGAGGTCGCGCGGCCCGGCGTGCCCGGTGAAGTGGAGTGCTTCGTCGATGTTCGGCACGGCCAGGCCCGTGCCCGGGACCGGGACGGTGCCCTTGGGGTGCGGGTCCCACACCAGCGGGCGGTCGGTGCCGGCAGCGGCGAGGGCTTGACGGAGTTCGTCGTGGGAGGTGATCCCGCGCCCGTAGTCGCAGACTAGGACGGCCGCCGCCTCGGCCAGCCGGGTGCGGACCAAGACGGGCAGCGGCCCGAACGTCAGCGGGCCAGTGTTCGTGTCGAAGCGGAGCAGGGTGCGGTCGGCGGCGCGGACGCGGGTCTTGACCGGGGTGGTGCCGCTGGCGGCCAGATCGATGACCTCGACGTCGGCTTCGTCCAGGAGGGCACGGAGGTGTGCCCCGGGCTGGTCCTCTCCGATGCCGCAGACGAGGGTGACGCTCCACCCGGGGGCCCGGGTGGCGAGGACGGCGGCGAGCCCGGCGCCGCCGGGCCGGTCAGCACTCCGGGCTCCAATGAGGACGGGGACGGGGGCTTCCGGGGATAGCCGGTCAGCAGTGCCGGTGATGTCGCGGTCCAGGAGGACGTCACCGACCACCACGAGCCGCCGCACGTCGGCCTGCTCCGCGCCGGTCGCGGGGGCCGGTGCGGTGAGGTGGGTGTCGACGGCCGCGCACAGCAGGTGCACGGCGACCAGGTGGCACTCCTGGACGGTGGCGACCTCGGGCGCGTCCACGCACACGGCGTGGTCGCTCGCGTCGGCGAGCGGGTTGGGGGCCGGGCCGGTCAGCGCCCAGACGGTGAGGCCGAGTTGGCGGCCGGCTTGCGCGGCGGCGAGCACGTTGGGGCTGGTGCCGGAGGTGGACAGCAGGAGCAGGACGTCGCCGGGGCGGCCGTGCGCGCGGACCTGCCGGGCGAAGACCTGTTCGGGTCCGTAGTCGTTGGTGATGGCGGTGACCGAGGAGGTGTCGGCGTGCAGCGCGATTGCGGACAGCGGCGCCCGATCGGCGCGGAAGCGGCCGACGAGTTCGGAGGTCAGGTGCTGGGCTTCGGCCGCCGAGCCGCCGTTGCCCGCGACCAGCAGTCGCCCGCCCGCGGGGAGCCGCTCGGCTAGCACGCTGCCCCAGATCTGAAGGCGGGCGGTGTCGAGCAGGGGTAACGCGGCGGTGAGCGCCTGTATGTGCGCGCGGCCCGGCAGGGTCACGGGTCAGCTCCCTCGAAGTTCACGAAGTGGGCGGGGGCGGGGGTGGAGGGGCCGGGGCGCCCGGCGGTGGCCGACCAGCGTCGGGCGCCCGCGGCTTTTCAGGCGCCGGCCGGCCGGTACCGGGCGAACAGCGGCCCCCACGCGGTCAGCGCGGCGTGGCGCTCCAGGAGGGGGTAGTCGAGGAGCTTTTCGACGATGCGGTGCTCGGCGAGGAGATGCTCGGTCTGCTGGAGCAGGACGGTGTCGCCGAGCTCGGTCAGGTGGACACCGTCGCTCCAGAGGCCGGCCGGGTCGCCGGTGAGGTGCCGGGCGGCGGTAGCGAACGGGTTCCACACGTCCAGGAACAGCGCGCCGTGCGCGGCGGCGGCCTGGGCGGCTGCCGTGTTGTAGCGGGCGAGTTCCGCGTTCATGGCGGTGACGGTCTCGGGGTCCTCGATCGGACCGAACGGGGTCTCGGCGACGACGATGATTCGGCGGGTGTAGCCGCTGAGCTGGTCGAGCATCCCGGTGAGGTGCCGGGTGTACTCGTCGAGTTCGACCGACTCGGACAGCCTGCCCTGGAAGCGGCGCCAGACGTCGTTGATGCCGCAGCCGAGGAAGACGAGGTCGTAGTCGGTGCCGTTGGTGGCCCGGTCGCCCTTGACGATCCCGGCAATGTCGCGGCTGGTGGCACCGCCCTCACCGAAATTCTTGATGTCGAAGCCGACATGTGGCCAGGTGGCGCGCAGGGACAGGGCGAGGCGGTGGACCCAGCCGCGCTGGGTCCAGCCCTCGACGGTGACCTTGGAGCCGATCTCGGGCAGGTCGGCCTGGGTGGTCATCCGCGCGTTGACCGCCTCCAGGTGCTCCATGATTGAGGTCCCGAAGAAGCCGACGGTCAGGGTGCGCAGGTCTTCGCGTGGCACCGGCACGCCGTCGAAGGTGCGGCGGGAGTGGGCTGGGACGCCTGCGGCGACGGTGTCGGGGGCGATGCTGTGTGAGACCACCGCGTTCGCGCCAACCAGCGCGTTCGCCCCGATGCGGACCCCGGCGGTGACGGTGGTCTTGTTGGACAGGGTCGCGCCGGGCTCGATGACGATCGGCGCGCCCTCGAACCCGGACGCCCACGGCACCAGTTCGCCGTCCGGCGTGTTCGCGGTGGTGCGGGGGCGGTGGTTGTGGTCGTGCAGGTCGCACATGTTCGACAGCGCTGCGCCGGCGCCGATGGAGATGCCGACCATGGCGGAGATGAACGTGTGCTCTCCGATGGCCACGTCGTCGCTGAGGGCGACGGTTGCGCCGGGGTGGACCTGGATCGTGGAGCCGCGGCGGATCGAGACCCGGTCGCCGAGGGTCAGGTGGCCGCCGGGGGAGATCTCGACCACGAGGTCGTCGGGCAGGTCGCAGTCGTCGCCGAGGGTGAGGGCTGAGCCGTGCTCGGCGCGCAGCCGCGCGGCGACGGACTGGTCGGGAGGAGTCGTGCTGGTCATCGCGGGAATCGGTCCTTCGCTTGCTGGTGATGGCCGGGCCGGGCTCAACGTACCGGCTGTGAGCGGGCAGTGTCGGACAGTCAGTTGCGTCGGTCCTTGCGGACGAGGAACGGGCCGATCGCGAGCGCGTCGAGGGGGCCGGCGGCGAAGGTCGCAACGGCGTCGCGGGGGGTGCAGACGATCGGCTCGGCCTCGTGGTTGAAGCTCGTGTTCAGCAGCGCGGGCGGGCGGCCGGTCTGCTCGGCGAACGAGCTCAGCAGCCGGGCGTATGGGTCGGTGTCGTCGGGGGCGACGGTCTGCGGGCGCAGCGTGCCGTCGGTGTGCACGGCGGCAGGGACGGCCTTGCGGGCGGCTTCGGTGGCCTGCCGGGCGACGATCATGAACGGGTGCGGGATGTTCGTGCCGATCAGGTCGGGTGCGGCCTCGGCCAGGAGGGCCGGCGCCAGGGGGCGCCACGGTTCCCGGTGCTTGACGTGGTTGTTGATGTGGTCGCGCATGGTGGTGTGGCGGGGGTCGGCGAGGATGCTGCGGCGGCCGAGCGCGCGGGGTCCGGCTTCCATGCGGCCCTGGAACCAGCCGACGGTGCGGCCGAGCGCGATCTGTCCGGCGGCCACGGTCGGCAGATCGGCGCCGAGGTCCCGGTAGGCCAGGCCGTAGTCGTCCAGGACGGCGCGGACGGGCCCCGCGGCGAAGGCGGGGCCGAGGGCGGCGCTGCTCATCGCCGGGCCGGGCAGGGTGAGGTCGCCGCGGCGCAGCGCGACCTCGAGCGCCGCGCCGATGGCGCATCCGGCATCTCCGGCGGCCGGCTGGACGAACAGCTCCTGAACGCCGCGCAGTTGGGCGAGGCGGCCGTTGGCGGAGCAGTTCAGGCCGACGCCGCCCGCGATGCACAGCCGGGTGGCGCCGGTGGCGGCGAGGGCTTCGCGGGCCAGCTCGTTCAGGCACTGCTCCAGCAGGCGCTGGGCGGAGGCGGCGAGGTCGGCGTGCTCGGGCCGGTAGCCGGTGTCCGGGATGATCCGGCCTCCGGTGTAGGTGCGGGCGCGGCGGTGGGGCGGGATGCCGAGGTCGGTGTACGCGGTCGTGTAGGCGGTCTTGAGGCGGCGGTAGTAGCGCAGGTCGGTGTACTGGTCGTCGACGCGCTCGTCGGGGCGGATGCCGTAGTGGGACAGGTCCAGGTGGTAGCCGCCGGGGCGCGGGGTGAGGAAGTCCAGCTGGTAGCGGTCCGGGTTGCCGTAGCCGGCCAGGCCCATGAGCTTGCCGGAGCTGGTCCAGTCGCCGAGCCCGAGGTGTTCGGCGACGGTCTCGTAGAACCAGCCCAGGCTCTGGGAGAAGGGGAACTGGCGCAGGACTTTCAATCCGTCGGTGGTGCCGTGGGCGAGGGTGGCGGAGACGCCGTCGCCGGAGCCGTCGACCACCAGGACCGCGGCGTCGGCGAAGCCGCTGGGGTGGAAGGCGGAGGCGGCGTGCGCGAGGTGGTGCTCGACCACGGTGACCTGCCGGGGCCGGTGGTGGCCGAACAGGGCGGGGTCGAGGAGTTCGGCGATCAGCTCGGCGTCGGTGCACGTGTCGCTCGGGGTGGGCCAAGTCGGGTTGAAGGCGATGGCGATCTCGTCGACCTGGTCCAGGGTGATGCTGGCCTCAGAGAGGCAGTATGCCGCGGCCACCGCGCAGGAGCGGGAGTCCTTGTGGTGCTTGCGGCGGGAGAACCGCTCCTCCTCGGCGAAGGCGATCACCTTCCCGTCGATGACCAGGCAGGCGGAGGCGTCGTGGTAGTACGGGCCGCCCAGCCCCAGCACGATGGCCAACAAGATCACGTCCTTCTCTTCAGAGTCCGTCCCGCCGTCGGCGCCGCGGCAGCGGGGCCGGGCCGGGCTGTGCGGGTGGTCAGGCGAGGTGGTTAAGGGTCGCCTTGAGGACGGCCTGCGGGTCGATGGTGTCCATGCAGCCGCCGACCCCGCCGCAGGCGACCTGGTGGGCGCACGGCGAGCACGGCAGCGTGGAGCGCAGCGCGGTGACGTTCGTGACGTGCTTGGGGATGACCTCGGCGCAGTTGGACGGGCCGAGCAGCAGCACGGTGGGACGGTCGTGGGCGAGCGCGAGGTGGAAGCCGAAGGAGTCGCCGGTCACTACGGCGTCGACGAGGCCCGGCAGCGCGGACGCCTCCTCCAGGCTGAGCGGCGCGTACGCCACCCGCGTCTCGTCGAAGCCGCGCATCCGCAGGTTGCGCACCAGCGCCTCACAGGCGGCCCGGTCGGTGAGGCCGCCCAGGACCGCCAGCTGCGCACCGTGCGCCAGAAGGCCGTCGGCGAGGTCGGCCCAGTGCCGAGCCGGCCACAGCTTCGTGGGCAGCGAGCCGCCCAGGTTCAGGCACACCCGCGGCCCGGTGCGCTGCCCGAGCAGCCCGGCGGCCCGCTGACTCGCCTCCTCCGGAACCTTCAGGACGTACGGCTCGCCGGCGTACTCGTATCCGGCGACGGCGAAGTACAGCTCGCTCCACGTCTGCGTGTTGGTGGTGGTGCGGTAGTCGTTCCAGGTGTTCTGCCGGAAGAACTGCTGCGCGGCCTCGCCCATCGGGTACAGGCCGTGGTGGGGTCCGCCGAACGCGAGCCCAGCCTTGTGCCCGGCCTCGATCCGGTCGACCAGGGCCGCCGCCGACGGGGTCCGCTCGAAGGAGTACACGGCGTCGAAGCGGCGCGAGGGCAGCTGGGCGGCAGCCTCCCAGTCGTGGACGAGGACCTCGTCCACGTACGGGTTCATCCGCAGGATCGGCGCGTTCGCCTCGTCGACGAGCCAGGTGACGTGCGCGTGCGGGTGATCGTCGCGGATCCGCTTGGGCAGGGGGGAGGCGATGAGCATGTCGCCGAGCAGGCCGAGCATCACGATCAGCACCCGGTGATCGACCGGGTCGTGGTGCGGGCAGCCGTGGCACGGCCGCCAGAACCGGCACGGCATCCCGCCGGCGAAGTGCCTACAGTCCGGCCGGATCTCGAACGTCCCGGTGGTGTGGACCGGGCCGAGAAAGGCGCCCTTGCCGGGGATCTGGGCGGGGATCATACGGCGCCGCCAATCCCGGCCGCGGCGAGCGCCACCCGCAGCACCTGCTCCTCCGGCCCGGAATCCGGGGCCAGCGCCTCGGCCAGGGCCCGGGTGCGGGGCGCGACAACGGCCGGGTCCTGGCCGTCGCGCAGCACGGCGGTGAACACCTCGGCCAGTTCGTCGATGCCGTCCTCGCGCATCCCGGCCCAGGTGACCTCCTGCACACCCAGGCGCAGCCCGGCCAGCGCGGTGATGTGCGGCAGCGGGATCGCGTTGACGACGATCCCGGCCTCGAAGAGGCGACGGGATGCCTGCTCGGCGTCCATGAGCGGCGCGATGTCGATCCACAGCTGATGGGAGTCGGTGAACCCGTGCTTCTCCCCGCACACCGTGAACCCGTGCCCTGCCAGTGCCGTGCCCAGCCGGCGGGCGCCCGCGACGGTGGCCTGCGCGTACTCGCGGCCGCGGGCGTCCATCTCGGCGGCGGCCACGGCCAGGGCGACGACGTCGGCCGGGTGGTGGTGGGAGACGAAGTGCGAGGCGTGCTCGTCCAGCCGGGCCGCGAGCCCGGCGTCGTTCGTGGCCAGCAGGCCCTTGTGCGGGCCGGGGTAGGTCTTGTGGGTGGAGCCGCCCAGGGTGTCGGCGCCCTCGGCGAGCGGGTTCTGCCAGGCGCCGCCAGCGATCAGCCCCATGGTGTGCGAGGCGTCGTAGTGGATCACCGTCTCCGGGCCGACGACCTGGCGAAGGCCGGGCAGGTCCACGGGGAGCAGGCACATGAACGCGTCGAGGTACACCAGCTCCGGCCGCGGCCCGGTACCCAGGCGGCGGTCGAGCGCGTCCAAGTCGAGGGTGAAGGAGGCCGGATCGACGGGCAGATCCTTCATCTGCAGCCCCAGGCGGGTGCCGATGAAACGCGTCGAGCCGTGCCCTCCGTCGCGCTCCGCCAGGTTGAATGCCGTCGTCCACGGCTGCGCCAGCGCGGACAGCGCCACCGTGAGCGCCGACACCCCCGAGACGGGCCTGAGGTTGACGAACTCGGCGCCCAGCTGTGCACCGAGCCGTACGGCCGCGGCCTGTTCGATGTCGACGAGACCCTGGCGGCCCGGCCACGCCCAGTTCTCGCCCCCGCCCTGCCCTGCGGGGAAGGCGTAGCGGACGGCGGCCGCCATCAGGTGCGTTGTGCGGGCGGCCAGCGATAGCCCGTTCTCACTGGGCACCAGGTGCAGCCGGCGGCGGTCGGCCGCGTGGTGCGCGGCGGCCTGCTCGAGTACGGCGAGGGCGGGCGTTGTGGGGTGGTTCACGATCAGGACTCCTGGCGGACGAGGGCGAACGGCAGCGGGTTGACCGGGGCTTTGGCCGGCCGGTGGCGGATCCGGGTGGGCGGCCCGTCGGGCATGTGCGGCAGCCCCTGCCCGAGGACGGACGTCACGATCGCCAGGGCCATCAGCTCGGCGAGGGGCCGGCCCAGGCACGCGTGCGCGCCCCCTCCGAACGCCCACAGCCGCGACGCCGAGACCTCGCCGGCGAGGAACCTCTCCGGCCGGAAGGTGCCGGGCTCGGGGAAGACCGCGGGGTCGAAGTGCCCGGCCGACGGGGAGTACGCCACCCGCGCCCCGGCCGGAACCTGGTGGCCGCCCAGCGTCACGGGGCAGACCGCCTCCCGCATCGACAGCAGGTTCGGCGCGTGGAGCCGCAGGGTCTCGGCGAGCACCGCACGCAGGACCAGCAGCTCCTCCCGGTCGAGAAGGAGACCGGGCTCGGCCAACGCCCGGCGGGCATCCGCCGCCGCGAGGACCGCCTGCTCGCGGTTGCTGGCCAGCTCGACCAGACACCAGGTGACCAGACTCGCCGTGGTCTCCCGGGCAGCGATCAGCAACGCCAGAAGGTGATCCTCCAGCGGCCCCGCGGACTTGGGCGCACCCTCGAACGCGCGCACCAGCCGGGCGAGCGCCGAACCCTCCTCGTCCCGACCAACGACGGCGGCCTGCCGGGCGAACAGCGCGTGCAGGCGACGCCGCGCCACGAGTCCCCTCCAGTACCGGCCGGACGCGCGCCGTCGCGGGCCGGCCGGCGCGCCCGTCGCCGCCACGAACCGCTCGAAATACCCGGCGAACGCCGCACCCTCCACCGAACCGGGCGCGATGCCCAGCAGGACGCGGGCGCTCATCGCTCCCGTCGCCGACCGGGCCGCTCCGTACAGATCCAGACCGCCGCTCTCCGCCCACCGGGCCGCCACCGGACCGGTCACCTCCAGCAGAGCCGGCACGTATGCGTGCAACGCCCGCCCGGACAGGGCAGTCCGTAACAGGCGCCGGGCCTGGCCGTGCCCGTCACCGGTCAGGTTGAACAGGGCTTGGCCGAACAGGTCGTGGACCAGCGGGGTGTTGAGGACCTCCAGGCAGCCCCTCTCGGCCCCGAAGAGGTCCCCCAGCCCCGGCCAGGTGCCCACCAGCACCGTGTCGACGCCGTCCACCGGCATGCGGAACACGGGACCGTGCCGACGATGGCCCTCCTGGAGAACGCGCAGCGGATCCGCGTCGAAGCCGAGCTCCGGATGCCGGGGCGGCAGCCCGCCGACCGCGATCCCCGGGGCCGGCTCAGACACCGGACCGCTCCAGCACGTCCATCTGCCGGGCGGCGCGCGCCGTGATCGCCTCGTGGTCGAGAGCGGCCACGTCCAGCGAGGGCCGGCACGAGCAGTCCGCAGGCAGGTCGGCGACGTCGCCCGTCTCTCCGAACCTCATCAGGGCGTCCACCACGCCGTCCGCACAGACCGGGCAGGCGTCGGGGAAGACCGACTCGAAGTCGGTACCGCGCAAGTTCACGCACGCCACCCGCACCGCGAGCCGCTCATGGACCCGGCGGACCGCCTCCACCACCGTCCACAGGTTCGGCGGGGTGTACTGGCCGGCCCGCCACAGCTCCCACGCCACCGTGTTGCGCGACACCCGGGTCGGACACAGCGTCATCCCCTGCACACCTAGGCCGGTGAGGTAGTCCACCGACTCCACGACGTCGGTCACCGCCTCGCCCTCGGTCAGGAACGGCGGCTTGATCATCAGGTAGATCTTCGGATCGACGCCGAGGCCGGACATCACGGCAAGGGCGCGCTCGAAGGACCTCTGGGAGATCCGCGTGTTCACCAGGGTCTCGCGCACCAGCACGTTCGCCGACTGCAGCCCGATCCCGATCTCCAGCCGCACACCACCCAGCGCCTCCACGAACGGGGCCAGCACCGGCGCGATGACGAACTGCGGCAAGGACTCCACCACCAGCCGCTCCACCCCGGCTGCGGCAACCAGCTTGGCGATTTCCAGCTGGACGTCCCGGGGGATCTCCTTGGGCGCGAAGAAGCTCCCGTCGTTGTAGAGGGAGAGCACCCTGTACGGCGGCTCGTCGTTTGTCCGCTGGAGGGTCTGCCGGACCTGAGCCAGCAGACTCTCGGCCGAGACGGCGCCCAGGCCGTAGTTGTTCAGGTTCGTGAAAGGGCACATGGTGCACGTCGGCACCGAGCAGCCGCCCGACATCACGATGACCTTCTTGCGGCCCACCAGATCGCCGTCGGGCAGCCGGATCTTGTCGTAGTCGGTGAACCGCGGCTCCGCCGGCTTGGGCTCGATTCCCGACGTGCGCAGCCGCAGCGACAGGTCTCCGATGCGGCGCCGCAGGTTGTCGACGGGCACGGGAACGTCGAGTACGTGCTCAGGCATGAGGAGCCCCCTTAATCCCCGGTCGGACGTCCAGGGCTGCCCGCGGACCGGAGGCGCGGCGCAGCCGATGCACCCCTCGATGCGTACCGAGTGGAAAGCTCGGGCATGACCGCCGAAGGGCAGGCACCGAAAGTAGCCGCGAATTCACACTTTGGGTTCACTGCGGTGAACCCACGTCCGAAACAGGGGCCGCTCTGGCCGGGAAGCCTCCCCCACACCGCGTAGCGTCAGTTCGAGAGGCCTACCCGATGGGCGAGTCCGCGCAGGTCACGAAGACTGCGGGCAGGAAGCGGACGCCCGAGCAGGTGGGCGACGCAGTCCCGGACCAAGGGGTCCACGCGAAGCCGCTGCGGCGCGATCTCCTCGGCGCTCAGCAGTTCTTGGAGGGCGCGGGTTTCCTTCCCACGCAGGTGAGCAAGGGCTTTGCCCAGGTCGCTGTGGAAGGCCATCCGCCGCCCCGGGGCGGTGATCGCGTCGGGGTGGAGAAGGCCGCCCGCGTCAACGGCGGCACCGTGCCGGCCCAGGGAGGTGTTCAGGCTCACCCGGTGGATGCCGACGTTGGTGATGCCGAAGTTCAGGTGCCAGTCCTGGGTCTCGCCGGTGCGCCGGGCAAGCTGCTCGGCCTCCGTGAGGTGGGTCGCCGCGTCCACACGACGTGCCTCGCCGGTGCGGGTCTTGTCGCGGGCGATCGCGGTCGCGGAAAGCAGGTGGAGCTCGCCGAGCAAAGCCTGCGGTGCCCGGCCGGCTCCCAGATGGTGCTCCAAGGAGTCAATAGCGGCCTCTGTGCGGACCAGGGCCTGGTCGGGGCTTCCGACGGCCATCAGGACGTGCGCGGTGAAGAAGTCAGACAGTGCGCCGTACACCGGATCCTCGAGTTCGGCGATCACCTCGGCAGCGCGCGTCACGGCAACGTAGGCGAGGTCCGGGTAGCCCAAGTTCTTCAACAGCAGGACGCAGGCGGGGTGGTACGCGCCGGCCAGCAGCTGCAGCAGCCGCCGCCGTACGAGCCCGTCGTGGGCCGCCACCGCGGCTTGCAAGTCGGCCAGAAGTGCTGGCAGCTCGACGGCGAGCGTTGCGTACTCGGAGGCGTGGTACAGGTTGTTTGCCCGTGTGACACGTGCGGTCAGCAGAACCACCGGGTCCCCCGGCAACCGCTCGCCGGTCTGCCCGGGCACGGTCAGCCCCATCAGCGCAAGCCTCAGGGCCGGGGCGGCCGCATGGGCGCCGCCGGTACTCGGGTCCAGCGGTGCCACCGGCTGACCCGTCAGATCGGCGGGCGACACCCGTAAGGCGGCGGCGATCTGCTCGATCATCACCGAGTTAGCCAGAAGCCGTTTGCCGTTCTCCACCATGCTCAGCTGGCCCACCGAGATCCCCGTGATCTCCGCGAGACCCTTGAGAGTGATCCCGCGCTGGAGCCGCGCCGCACGGACCGCGGTCCCGACGGTCTTGGCTCGCCGTTCCTGAACCTCGTCCATGATCGCCCACCCAGAATCAGATGATCAAAGGCTAGGCCGCCTCGGCCCGGCGAAGCCGGGCATTCCCCAAATCCGCAGGCCTCAATTCGCTGTGCGCGGTCCCGAGATTCGTACCACCAACCCGCTGTCGGACTCAGTTGCGGGACGGGCCGTCAGAGCATGGGCGAGCTCGCGCGCCAGGGGGATGAGCCTCACGAACAGGGGAGCAGTGTCCAGGGCCGCTTCCACCTGTGCGGCAGCCTGCACGGTCTGACCGAGCCGGACCCGGCCGACTGCCCCGAGAAGCAGCAGTGCCGCCCTCCGAGCGGCCGGCACCTGGGCATCGGGAACCGTCGGCAACTGCACGAGCTCGTCGTACGCCCCGGACTCCAAAGCGGCACCGGCTCTCCACACTGCCACCGTCGCCGCCTCCGCATCGTCCTCCACGTGGTCGGCCGCTTGGTCGAAGAGCCGGGTCGCCGTCGCGTCCCTTCCCTGAACGGCATGAGCGAACCCGGTCGCGCACAGCAGCTCAGCGGACGGGCAAGAGCCCGCGAACTGCTCGGCGCGGAGCAGAGCGTGATCGGGCAGCCCCATGCTCACCAGCAGTTTCACTTCCTCCGCCAGGACGTGCTCATGCGGGCCGGCCGCGCGCGCCCGCTGAAGCAGACTCCAGGCCAGATCCCGGTAGCCCAGCCGCCGCAGCAGACCCGCTCCGGCGACCTCCGCGACCGTCCGTTCCAGCGCGTTCGCATCCGAACCTGAGGCGGAGAGGCGGGGGAGAAGGACCTGTGCCAGTTCGTGATCGTCACCGGCCGCTTGCGCCCGCCGAACGGCTTCTGTGTGCGAGTCGTCGACGGGCCCGTAAGCGGGTCTGGTCCGGGCGAGGTGACGGCGCAGGTGCCACGCCATCGCGTGCACTGCCGCATGCCTCGATCCGAAGGGTGCGTACGGCTGGCCGCTAAGCTCCGTGACGTCGACGTGGAGCCCGGCAGCCAGAGATTGCAGAATGCCATGCTGATCGATCCAGTCCCGGCCGCACTCCAGATCCGCGATCAGCTGTTCGGAAAGGCCGGGATGTGATGCCAGATCGGCCACCGAGAGGCCACGGCGTATTCGCCACTCAGCGACGCGTCCCCCGATCGGGGAGGGGCCTTTGCCATTCACTTCCGCCGTCACCAGGGTGCTCGCATGGCCACAGGGGCGCTCCGTGCTCAAGTCGTTCGGCAAGGGCCGTGGGGTGCTCTGGTCCTTCAACTGGACCACGTGGGTGTCGCAGCGACACAGTAGCCACAGGAAACCAGCCAGAACGAATATGCCAGGTCGAAGCATCAGCGCCCGTTGTCAGCCTGACCGTCACGTCCGTCCTGAAGAGCCTGCTACTGAGTGTCGTCACCAAAACGAGCTCGCCCCTCTGGTGAGACTCAGGGCGCCGATCCTCGGGGGATTCCACGAGTTGACGAGATCATCCGAAACACAGTGGCTGCGCCATCTTGAAGTGGCTGGTCAGCAGGGGTGGCGTGACCCCGTTTCGGGGCGCTCGTGCTGGTCGTGGGCGGCAGTCCGGGGTGTAGATCGTCCGGCCGGGTGGTTTTGCCGATGAGTTCACCGTCCTCGAACGGTCTACCCAGCGACACGACCGTTCTCGACAGGAGTGCCATGTCCACCATCCAGCCAGTGATCATCACTGCCGACCAAGACGTCCTGGTCGGCTTCTATACGAAATTGTTCGGCGCCGAGGAGATCTTCCGGGTACCGGCGGAAGGCCCGGCCTTCTACCTCGGCTTGCGCATCGGCGACACCGACCTCGGGCTGGTGTCCAAGACGAACCCGGGGACCGGGGCGGCACCGCGGATCCTGCTCAGCATCGGTGTCGACGACGTCGACGAGACGCTCAGCCGGGTGACGGCGCTGGGCGGCTCGGTCCGCGGCGGCCCCAACGACATGCCGTGGGGACAGCGCGTCGCCCACATCCAGGACCCCGACGGCAACCCGGTGAACCTCACCCAGCCGATCCCGGCTCAGTGACGCTGCTCCGAAATGCTTGTGCTGGTCGCGGGACGCCTGCGGTAGAGATCAAATTCCTGTAGTGGCCTCGATGTTCGTCAGTACGAGCAGCGCGCGAAGCAGGTGGGTGGCGCGGGCGGCGTCAGTGCGGAGCTTGGTAAGGATCCGCCAGTTCTTCAGGTGGGCGTCCGGCGGCCAGAACCCGGTTCGCCGTCTTCTGCCCGGGGGTGAGCTTGCGGTAGCGGGTGGCCTTGAAACCGGTCACGATGACCAGGTCATCGGGGTCGTCGGGCTTGTCCACGCCGAGGAAGCCCAGGTCGGCGAGCGCACCGAGGCCGGCCGCCTTGAGATGTTCGACGAGATGGTCGTGGCGGGCGGCGGTGGCGTCGTGGGTGCGGCCGGGCCGCGCGGCGGAGATCCAGATCAGGCGGCCCCTCTCGTCGGTCAGGGCGAGGAAGTGCAGGCCATGACGGTGGTGCTTGCCGGAAAAGTGTTTTCGGTTGTCGCGGCCGGTGCGGCGCTGGGTGGCGATGAGGGTGCCGTCGACCAGGACGACTTCCCCGCCCCGCTTCGCGATCTTCTTCAGGGCCCGGTCCAGGCGCGGAGCGCGGGCGGCAAGCAGGTGGATCATCTCGTCGCGCCAGCGGCGGACGGTGGACTCGGCGATGTTGTTGCCGCCGGCCAAGTCGGCCAGGCGCTGATCGTGGCGGAGCACGGCCAGGACGATCACCGCGATCTTCCCCGGCGGCAGCGACCGCCAGCGCGAACCTATCGATTTCAGGTGACGCCGCAGCAAGCCGGCGAGGTGGTTGACAGTGCTCGTGGGTACGGGCTCCTTGGTGGTCGGGGTGGGCACGAGCGTAGCGCGGGCCGGCCGGGGGCTGGTCGGATTGGCGCGGGAATGCACCGCTTCTGGTGGCCGCCCCGGCGCGCCCGTCGCAGAGAGGGTCGATTGCGCTGGGGGCGGCTATTCCAGCTGGTTCATGTGCCCGGGGTGCTCGGGGCGTGGGGTGGGCAGGGGGAGCAGGAAACGCTGGCGGTACAGGCGGTCTTGGGCGGTGTCGATGTCGGGAGTAGTGGGATGAGTCAGCGGAGTGGGCAGAACGGTCGCAGGCAGGTCGGCTTCGCTGTCGTCGGAATTGGTGGTGTGGGTGGCGTCGGGCCGGAAGCCGAGGTTGGAGACGAGGTTGACGGCGGGGACGATCGCTGCGCCGCCGTGCAGGAGGCAGGCCAGGGACCACTGGTAGTTCCAGTTCTCCCGGTGCTCTCCCCAGTGGATGGCATCCTCCAGCCGGCCGCGATCACAGACGACAGATCGGGGACGCCCTCGCGCAGCGGCGTCGGCACTGCGATCACCGCCACGTCGAACCCCGCCGCGTCGTCAGGCTCAGGCGTTGCCGTGGGGCGGTAGGTGCCGTCCCGCAGCAGCGGGCCCAACTGCGCCGCGGTGATGTCCTCGACCGGCGAACTCCCGCACGCCAGAGCCTCGGCGCGCCGCACGTCGGAGTCCAGACCCACCACACGGTGGCCCATCTGGGCGGCGCGTAACGCCAGCGGAAGACCCACGTAGCCCTGGCCGACGACATGACCCGCAGCGAACTCACATCAGCGGGACAGCCGACCTCCTCTACGACCGCCCCGCCCGCGACCGGTTCGCGTACTCGACGGCGTGGACACACTGAACACGAGCGCTTTGACTCACCATTCCTCCAGCCATCTCGGCAAGCGTCGGATGTAGAGACGAGCTGTGGTTCTCGGGTGGGGACGCCCCGGCACCTCCGACACGAAGGCGACGGCGCAGGACACCCGCACCGCCCTTACCGCTTCTGAAACGATGCCCTCCATGCAGCCGCTGCCCGCCCCGTGCCCCGCCGCCCTGATCCCCGACGCCACGTCCGTCGGCACCTTCAACGCCGCATACCGACAGGCCAAACAGCAGCACACGGTGTTCATCGCCATTGAGGAGCAGGGAAAACGGTGGACAGTGAAGGCCGACGCGCTCACCGCCGTCCCACACCACACCGTTGACGACAGCACGTACGACGCGATCCGCGCCGCGGTCATCCGCCTGATCAGTTCCCGCGAAATCCGCCCCGACTCGTCAGCCGGCCCGGTCTACCTTGTGTTGCATGACGTGCAAACCGAGCCACGAGCCCGTGAACTCGCCGCCGCACTCCATGCTGCCCTCTACGGAGACCTCGCACCGCTGACCCAAGCAGTGCCCGAGACGTCCCTCTGACGCACCCGACGAGTGCGCGGCGCCGCACCGACACCCACTCTGCACCCCGTGGACACCGGACAATGACCAATGCGAGCATTCTCGGGCTCCAGCGGCTTGAGGAGCCCCCAACTACCCGGATCCAGTCGCCCGCGACGCAGGTAATGCTCGCTGAGAGACGGGATTCGGGCGCTGATCTCACGGCCTCCGCACAGGTGCTGCGGCGCCGGATGGAACGCCTGTTGGAGGCCGAGCACGGTCCTGGGGTGGTGCCGTTGCCGTCACGCACAGTTTTGCCCTTGCGGATCACACACTTCGCTCCTGGGCGGACTCCGCACTTGGGACAGGTCACTTTCATCCACTCCCCAGTGGGTACTGCCTGGGCGTTGGCGCTCTTGAACGGTGCGCGAGCCCCGCCCCGGGAACGCGGAAGCGTGGACGCCGGGTCCGGCCTCGTTGGCCGTTTCGGAGGCGTGGTGTCGCACTGGCCAGCTGCATGAGCGGGCTTGCCACGCGAGCCCGGGTCCTTGCTCTGCTTCGGCGCGCCCTGGATAGGGCCACCATGCCACGCGCAGATCAGCGGGCCGGTCCGGCGAGAGCGTCGAGTGGGCCGCGGCGTGGCCTTGGGGCTGCGAGCTGCTTGGACTTCCTGTGTTCCGTCCGCGCGGGTCACGGTCACCGCAGAGGCCGGCGGTACATCGAAGGAACGCAGTCTCGGGGTGGCGGTATGGGTCTGGCCCCTCTGGCCGCCGCGGCCGATGCGTGATGCCATGCCCGGAGGGTAGAACCTGGACGGGTAGAAGTCTGCCCGCACAGCAAAGTTCACCCTATGGTGGCTGCCGCGGCTCCGGCTCCGAGTTCAGAGGGTGAGGACAGCCCAGATCCGCCGCCTGCAAGGACCGGTGTCCGTCCCGCACTCGGTAACGCCCCTGATGTGCGGTGATCTGGTGCAGGACGACGCTACGGCCGTCGTCGTGACCGGCCGTCAGGCGGTGTGGTGGGAGAGGGTGAACATGCATGCCCGGTCCCTACCAGCACCTGGCGTAGGAGTTCGAAGGACGGCTTCGTGTCCTGCAGGCCGCCGGTCAGGTCGTGGATCCGCGCGTCGCTCAGATCGAGCGGCTCAAGGAGGAGAACGCCAAGCTCAAGGCACGCGTTGCCGATCGAGACGAACAGCTCGCGATGCTGGTCGAGTTCAGGACGCTGGCGATCTCGCGGCTGGCCGCCCAGCATGACGAGATCGAGCGGCTGCGGGAGCAAGTCTCCTCGGGCGGCAATGTCAGTTCGCTTCCCCGCAAGGGTGGGGTGCCGGTCATCGGCTCGTGCAGTTGATGGGCTCAGCGGATGAGGGCGAGGACCTCGTCCCGCAGCGTCGCCATGGTGGCCTCGTTGGGGGCTTCGACGTTGAGCCGCAGCAGCGGTTCGGTGTTGGAGGGGCGGAGGTTGAACCAGCGGCCGTCGCCGAGGTCGACGGTGAGGCCGTCCAGGCGGTCCGTGGTGACGTGGTCGAAGTGCCGGTAGGCGGCCTCGACCTCGTTGAGGGTGCCGGGTACGTCGGCGACCTCGGAGTTGATCTCGCCAGAGGCCACGTAGCGGGAATACCCGGCGACCAGCTCGGACAGGGTGTACTCGTCCTGCTCGCCGAGGGCGGCCAGGACGTGCAGGGCGGTGAGCATGCCGGTGTCGGCCCGCCAGAAGTCGCGGAAGTAGTAGTGGCCAGAGTGCTCGCCACCGAAGACCGCGTTGTGCTCGGCCATCAGGGCCTTCATGAAGGAGTGCCCGACGCGGGAGCGGACAGGGGTGCCGCCGTGCTCGCGGATGATCTCCACGGCGGCAGCGGAGGTGATGACGTTGTGGATGACCGCCGAGCCGGGGTCCTTGGCCAGCTCGCGGGCGGCAACCAGGCCGACGATCGCCGAGGGGGAGACGGCCTGGCCCTTCTCGTCGATGAAGAAGCACCGGTCGGCGTCGCCGTCGAAGGCAAGTCCGATGTCCGCGCCGGACTTCTTGACCAGGGCCTGGAGGTCGAGGAGGTTCTTCGGCTCCAGGGGGTTGGCCTCGTGGTTGGGGAAGGTGCCGTCCAGCTCGAAGTACAGCGGAACCAGCTCGGTCGGCAGGCCCGCCAGGACGGCCGGGACGGTGTGTCCGGCCATGCCGTTGCCGGCGTCCGCGACGACCTTCAGGCGGCGGATACCCGACAGGTCGACCAGCGCGTTGAGGTGGGCCGCGTAGTCGGCGAGCATCTCGCGCTGGGTGAGGGTGCCGGCGGTGGTCGCCGGGGCGGGGATGTCGTCGTTCTCCAGCCAGGTGCGGATCTGGGCCAGGCCGGTGTCCTCGCCGATCGGGGCGGCTCCGGCGCGGCAGAGCTTGATGCCGTTGTCGCGGACGGGGTTGTGGCTGGCGGTGATCATCACGCCGGGCAGGTCCAGGCTGCCCGAGCAGTAGTACAGGTAGTCGGTGGAGCCGAGCCCGGCGTCGATGACGTCGGCCCCGGCGCTGGTGGCCCCGGCCGCGAACGCCTCGGCCAGCTCGGGGGAGGTGGAGCGCATGTCGCGGGCGATGACGATCCGCTCCGCCCCGGTGAGGCGGATGAACAGCGCTCCGACCCTGGTGACGAGGTAGGAGTTCAGCTGCGAGGGGACCTCGCCGCGGATGTCGTACGCCTTCACGAGGCGGGAGTAGTCGGGCATTACCTGCCTTCCGGTTCTGCGGTTGCGGGGCCTTGAGAGGAGGTTACCGACGGTGCATGGTCGGCCACACATGCGGTCATGTGAGGTTCAGGCGGGCGGTGGGCCCGTTGGTGGTCAGCCCGTTGGGCTCGCCGGCGGGCAGCACGAGCGCGGTCACCGGTAGGTCGGCCAGGGCCTGGAGGACCGGGGCCACGGCGTCGTCCGGGACCAGGGCGAACAGGCAGCCGCCGTGCCCGGAGCCGCTGAGCTTGGCACCGAACGCGCCTGCCGTGACGACCCGTTGCGCGCATGCGTCGATCAGCCCGGTCGAGCAGTGCACCCTGTCCCGCAGCAGGCCGTGGTAGGCGCTGACGAGCCTTCCGACCTCCCGCAGGTCCACACTCTGGGCGGTGAGCGCGTTGGTGAGCGCGTCGACCAGCAGCGGGGCCTCGCGGACATAGACGAGCATGTCCGCCTCCCCGGCCTGGTAGCGGTCACGCTTGGAGGCCAGCACAGTCTTGGTGGTGCGTCGCTTGCGGGTATCGATCAGGACCACGGGGACGCCGAGGGTTGGGGCCAGGCGCCGGGCGGCGGGGACCTGGCCGGCGTCCACGCGGTTGACGCCGCCGTGCGCGCAGGCCAGGAAGTCCATCCACCCAGCCCCCGATCCGAGTTCGCCGGTCTCGGCGGCCCGGGCGAGGCGGCAGGCCGCGTCCAGGTCGAGCGCGGCCCCGCTCAGGCCGTCCAGCGCGGCCACGGCCGCCAGGGTCAGGGCGGCGCTGGAGGACAGCCCGGCCGAGACCGGCAGGTCCGTGGTGGCGGTGAGCACGGTCCCGGCGATCCGGCTGGCGTCTCGCAGGGTGACCCGGGCGGCGGCCTGCAGGTGGTCGAGCACGTCGCCGTCGTAATGCCGCTCGGCGGCCCGCTGGGCGGGCAGCAGGCGGCTGCGGTCCAGGGGCGAGCCCGAGGCCAGGGCCAGGCTCTCGCCTGCGGCTCGCCAGGCGGTGACCCTGGTGCGAAGCGGGACGGCCGCGACGACGGAGGAGCCGCCGGTCATCCAGTCCAGCGACTCGCCTGCCAGGCACAGCCGCCCCGGCGCGGAGGCCGTCACCACCCTGGAGGGCGCCACGGCGGTCACCGCCGGGTCTCCGGCAGGACCTGGACGCAGGTGCGGCAGGCCGGGGAGGCCGACCAGTCCGCGAGCGCGTGCCGGGCCCGCCAGTC
The DNA here is from genome assembly GCF_055584025.1 of Streptomyces sp. NPDC104309. Taxonomy (NCBI): domain Bacteria; kingdom Bacillati; phylum Actinomycetota; class Actinomycetes; order Kitasatosporales; family Streptomycetaceae; genus Streptomyces; species Streptomyces sp. NPDC104309. The sequence continues at coordinate 28,586 of NZ_JBVJMV010000037.1, forward strand.
GGCCATCACACCGCTGTGGAACAGCTCGGCCAGGCTCGCGTCGCGCACGTTTCCTACGACGTACTCCCGGTGCTGGGCGCCCTCCGGGACCACGTTGCAGCACATCTTCAGCTCGCCCCGGTAGGTCACGCTCAGCGAGGTGGCGGTCATCTGGCACGGCGCCGTCCGCTGTCGGCCGGCCTGCAGAACCGCCGCGGTGCCGCCCCGGTCGTTGTAGGTGCCGATCGCCGGACGGATGATTTCGACGTGCATGCCGCTGTCCGCGTCGGTCCAGGACGCGGACAGGCCCTGGCGGACCTCGGAGAACGTCCAGTCGAACCGGATGTCCAGCAGCTTCTTCAGTGCCAGGTAGTGCCGCAGGTCGTCGTAGGTCGGCAGGGTGGTGGCCCGGTGCGGGTAGCGGGTGACGCGCACGTACTTCACGCCGTCCTTGGCCATCAGCTCCAGGACGTTGCGGTCGAACAGGTCGCCGTTGGTGTAGATCGCGGGCTTCGCGCCGGGCACGTCGGCCAGCACCCGGGCGATCTCCTTGGCCAGGCGGGGGTTGGCCAGCGGCTCGTTGTAGTTGTGGAAGGCGAAGAACCCGGCGAAGCCGGCCTCGCCGAGCTCGGCAGTGATCTTCGTGAAGACCTGCCAGTCCATCAGCTCCTGGCTGCGGCGAGCGTCGGTGTGCCCGTTGGGGCACCAGTCGCAGGTGCGGTTGCAGTACTTGGAGGTCTCCACCTCCACGTACTTCACGCTCGCCAGCGGACGGGCCAGCGGCACGGGCCGGGCCTGCGGCGGTACCACCGGCAGTAACGCGCCGGTCGGGATGTTCTGTTCGGTCACAGCTGTCCTCCCCATATGAGCGGATCGTGCTGGAGTTTGGGACCCACTAGGCCAGGCCGCGAGACACCTTCGGTACGACCGGCCCGGGCTAGTGCTGTCGGGGCCGGTCAGCGCGTGCTCGGGGTCGGCCCGGGCGCCGAGGCCCCGCGCAGGAGGTCGCCGACCGGGACGGTGTTGTTTGGGTCGCACAGGGACCGGACGGCATCCCGCAGGCGGACCGGGTCGGCTCCCAGCTTCAGGACGGCCGCGTCCACCAGGGCGTGGGCCAAGGACGCCTGGAGATGGGCCTCGCAGCTGTGGTCGGCGATGGCCACGGCGACCTCCTCCAGGGAGGTCAGGGCCTTGCGTCGCATGGTCTGCCCGGGCGGCTGGCCATAGGTCGTGGTCACCATGAGCTGCCGGCTCTGGGCGTCGAAGGCGATGCTGAACGGCAGGTCGCCCCGGTTCGGCTCGGACACGGTTCCTCCTGGGTAGGGCAGGCAGCAGCGAATCTGCTTGCCGGTCGGTGTCGGGGTGACGTGCCAGCCCGGGGCGAGGCAGTCGAGCAGGAACAGGCCCCTGCCCTTCTCCGCCTCGCCGTTGTCGGGGGCGAGGCCAGAGCGGCGAGGTCGGCGCTGCGGCTCGGGGTCGTGGCAGTTGACGTGCACTCCCTGCGGGCCGGCCTCGGCCTCCACCACCAGCGGGACGAAGTCCCCACAGGCCCGGACCGAGTTGCCCACGAGCTCGGACACCACCAGCTGGGCGCTGTCCACGACGCCGGGATCGACCCCGGCTCCGCTCAGCGTCTTGTCCGTCAACTCCCGCACCCGGCGCAGGTTCCTCTGGCAGGCGTTCATGTGCGCCGTGAACCCGGAGTGCCTGACCTGGAGATAGAACCCGGCCTCAGTCGCCGCCGGGTCCGCCGCCGTGAGCATGGCACCTCCTATCTGCGGGCTCGCGTCCGCGCAGCATCGGATCAAGTAGCGCTGAACAGAAATAAGCTGACTGCTAGTTAGCGCCTTTCCACAGAGGATGGACCCATTCCCGTCATGGGCGCAAGGTTTCTACCTGAATGAGTGAAGCGGTGGGTAGCGAACCCTCGTCTTGCGCACCGGGTCAGTGCCAGACTTCCCATATGTCGAACTCGCCTCTGGCTCCAACCGTCCGGCGCCGCCAACTCGGCAAGGCACTGCGGCGCCTGCGCAACAAGGCCGGCCTCACGCTCGACGACGCGGCCGAAGGAATGGGCTGGAAGGCCCCGAAGATGTCGAAGATCGAGAACGCCACCCAGTCGATCCGACCAGCCGAGGTCGCCGAACTGCTCAAGACCTACGGCGTCAGCGACCCGGACGTCTTCACCGCACTGGAGAGCCTGGCCAAGGACGCGGGCAAGCGCGGCTGGTGGCAGACCTACAGCGGGGTCCTGGCTCCGGCCTACGCTGACTACATCTCCCTGGAAGCCGACGCCGAGAGCATCCGCTTCTACGCGCCTGGCCTCATCCCCGGCCTGCTGCAGAGCGCCGCCTATGCCCGCGAGACCATCGCCGCCCACGCCACCAGCCGAACTCCCGAAGAAGTCACTGCTCTTGCCGAGGTCAGGCATGCCCGCCAGGCCGTCCTCAGCCGCCCAGAGCGCCCGCTGCAACTGTGGGCCGTCATCCACGAAGCCGTGCTCCACCAGCGCTTCGCCGTCCGGCCGGCCACCATGCGCGAACAGCTCCAACGCCTGCGCGATGTTGCAGAGATGCCCAACGTGACCATCCAGGTCATGCCGCTCAACGCCACCCCGCACCCCGGCGGAGCCGGCGCATTCACCCTGATCGGCTTCCCTGGCCCCGTCCCTGACGTCGTTCTCTTGGAGAACCTGCTCGGCGCGTCCTACGTTGAGGACGCCGACGGCGTCAAGACCTACGCCGGCGCCTTCGAGCGAATCGTCGCAGCCGCCCTGTCGACGGACGACTCGCTCGCACTGATTGCTCAAATGGAAGAAGGAACCCGCACGTGAACGCTCCGAAGGCCGACCTCTACACCTACGACCTCTCCGGCGCCACCTGGCGCAAGGCCTCAGCGAGCGCCGGTGAGAACGAGTGCATGGAGGTCACCAACCTGCCCGGTGGAGGCCGGGCCATCCGCGACTCCAAGAACCCCGAACGCCCCGCCCTGTGCTTCACCGCCGCAGAATGGGCCGCCGCCAAGCAGGGCATCCTCGCCGGCGAGCTCTAACCCCCAAGATGCGACGGCGGCTGGCTTCCCCTGCCCATAACGGGGGAAGACGGCCGCCGAAGCATTAAAGAACTACCCTGTGTCTCAGCGCCACCACACACCGACCCGCCCGCACACGGCGGGGGACTGTACAACCGAGAGTCGGGCCGCGTGACCTCCATGACCATGTCCGATCCAGCGGCGACGGAGATGAGGTGGGTCCCGTGAAGTGCCGGCGGGCCGGTCTAGGGGCTCGTTCCGTCAGGACCGGAGTCGTCGGGGGTGTGCTCGATGTAAGCGGTGGCACTGGTGCGGGTGGCCTCGTCGACTCTGCGTAGCCGGTCGAACGCCCGTGGTGGTAGCACGGGTTCCCATTCCGTCAGTGGGCGGGCGGCCCATTCGGTGTGCTCGGCGGGGTCGAGCCGGATGGCGGCTATGTTAGCTGGGCTCAGGATGCCTCCGTCGAACACGTATCCGTGCTTGGCGGCGGGCCACGAGGGCTCGGGCGGGAGGCAGTGTATGGCCAAGAGGCGGCCGCACCGCCGGGTGAGCCCGGTTTCCTCCCTAGTCTCTCTGACGGCGGCGGTGCGGGGGGACTCCTCGTGGTCGAGGTTTCCGCCGGGGAACTGCCAGAGCTGCCTGTTGCTGACGGCTTGGTAGATCCGGGAGCGGAGGAGGAGGGGCAGGCCGTTTGCGTTCCGCAGGTACAGGCACGCGTAGGAGGTCGCTCGGGGCAGGGTCTGGACGTACTGCTCGGGTGGGAGCCATGCGCCTGCCTTGGGGTCGAGTTGGGGTGGAAAGGCCATCAGAGTGTCGTCCTCCAGTTGAGGTCGCGCAGGACGGCGACGGCCCACTGGTAGTGGCCGGTGGCCTGGATCGGCCGGTCGTCCTCCGGGTACAGGTCGCAGGAAAGGATGGCGATGACTTCGGCGTACGCGCGCAGGAGAGGGGCGCGGCTGCTAGGGACGCGTTCGGCGGCCTGGTCGAGCAGGCGTCGCCAGGTGGGGAGCCGGTCGGGGCCGTACTGGCGGTAGTAGACGCAGGCTCCGGCGATGTCGTAGAGCGGGTCACCGGTCATGGTGAAGGTGCCGAAGTCGATGACCGCGGAGACCCTTTGTGTGTCGTCGAGCAGGAGGTTATCGGGGTAGAGGTCGCCGTGGACGACGGTCTCGGGCCCGGTGTAGGCGTCGGCCAGCAGATACCGCAGTTCCTTGACTACGGAGTCGAGGCGGGGGACATCCGCGGTCAGGGCCTGGGCGACGGTGGTGAGCTTGGCGTCGAGCATTTCGGAGAGGAACGGGTGCCAGCTGAGCCCGGGTTTGGCGCCTGGTGTTCCGGGGTCGGCCAGGAGCATGCGGTGCCCGAGGCCGCCGGGCAGGGACAGGGTGCCGAGGGCTGTGACGGCGTCGAGGTAGAGGGCCTCGCATTCGGGCGAGGTCAGGTCGCTGACCTCGCCCATTGGACGTCCTGCAAGGCGCGCTTCGCGCGTGGCCAGCAGCGGTCCGTGCCGCTCGACGGAGTGGATGACGGGCAGCGCGTAGGGCATGCCATCGCGGTCGAGCCGGTCGTAAAAGCTGCTCAGGGTCTGCAGCCGGGCGGCCTGGGTGCCGTCGGGGTCGGCGTACACCTTCAGCACTTGGTCAGCGCCGAGGGAGTAGACCTTGGCTTCGGTGCCGACGGCGAGGAGATCATCGGGGCCGAGGCCATGGGCGGCCAGGAGCTGTTGCTCGGCCTGGGCGGTGATGTCGCTGATGTCACGACGGTGGATCACGGGGTGGCTCCGGGGGCGGTGGCTGGTGATGATGAGGTCGTCGACCTCTGCACTGGCGACGGCCGAGGCTTCGAAGGAGCACGGGATGCGGCCAGGTTCGCCCGCCAGCTCACAGCCCGATGGCGGACTTCGGCCCCATATACGCCCCGGCTCCGGGAAACCCGTTCTGGCACAACTCTACGAACTGGTTGCTGAATCCGAGGGCCGGCAGGTTCTCCAGCGCAACGAATTCGACACCTCGGATCGGCCGTGTGTCCGCATCCTCCTTAACGGACCCGATCTCCCCGCCCACGAGGCGGACCTCGAACGTGATGTGCAGGACACCAGCATCAGTGTTGTCACACACATACAGCAGCCGGCCCACTTCCACGTCGGCGCCGGTCTCCTCACGCATTTCCCTGACCAGTGCCTGCTCCAGCGTTTCGCCGTCCTCGGCTTTACCTCCGGGCAAGGACCAGTTTCTGGGCCCTTCGGTGTCCTGGTCCAGCACCAGAAGCCTGCCTTGCTGCATGACGATGCCGGTCACGCGTGTATCCATCCGCCGACGATATCGGACGGTCGTCTGCAGAGCGGGCGGCCCTGGCGCACCGCCGCAGATCCGAACGACGCTCCGGACGGTCACCCGTCCGTGCTGGCGGCGATGATGGCTCGTCTCGGAGGCGCTACGAAGCTGGTGAATCTGGTCGGTGTCTGCCGTTCTGCACGGTATCTATCTCGCACACACCGGAGTCCTCACCCCGGACATCGAGACCCTCGCAGCGAGACTCGGCCCCTGCGATCCGCCGGGCGAAGCGATGTCCTGGACACCGTGGACCGGGCACTATCAGGGCCATGACACATACCGCCCGTCCAGGTCTCCAGTCCGCGTGGACGATGACTCCCGCTCCGTACGACGACCCGGGAGTTCAACAGCTTCTGCTGGGGCTTCACGACGAACAGCGCTCGATGTACGGCTTCGCTGACGATCCTGACGATCCTGCCGATACCCCCGTCTCCCAGTTCGCGCCCCCGCGCGGGCTGTTCCTGCTGGTGCAAGACGAAGAAGGCCACGCGCTCGGGTGCGGCGGGTGGCGATTCCTGGGCACGCAGACCGCCGAGATCAAACGGATGTACGTCCGCCCCGAAGCCCGCGCCCAGTCCTTGGGACGGGAGATCCTGCTGCGTCTGGAAGCCGACGCGAAACTCAGGGGCGCCACGTCCACGCAGTTGGAGACCGGCGTCGCCAACACCGCGGCCCTGGCGCTCTACCGCGCTCAGGGATACGTGCCGATCACCTCGTACCGGCCCGACAGAATCCCTGACGTCAACCGAGCGCTTCGCAAGGATCTGTAAGACGCTGCAGCGTCCGCCGGGGCGGCTCTGGTCGACTCGCCCGCCGGCAACGACGGCATCCGCCCGTGGGCTGACGATGAGGAGGGGACCGCCCGGTGGGACACGATCAAGATGGCCGGTCGCCGACGTACTCACCCGTTCGAGGGACAGCATTCGTGAGCCGATGGGGGCAGGCTCAGCAGGACACAGCGAAAGCGGGAATGGCGAGATCGGGGTATGCAGCATGGACGATGAACGCGGGCCCGTCGTGGCCGCCTACACGCGGGCACCTTCATGCGCGCGGTGTCGCGCCCCGGGCCGCACCTCCGGTCACGGGCCCGGCACCGGGCCATCGTTGGCGCCCGTGGCGAGCGAGCGGGACCAGGCGGTGGTGCGCTGCGCGGTCAGCAAGACCGCCGCGAGGGTACCGGCCTCGGTGATCCGGCCGTCGCCGCACATCGCCACCGCCTGCTCCAGCGCGACCCAGCGCAGCTCCATGTCGGCCTCGCTCGCGTCCCGGTGGTGCTCGCCGGTGTTCAGGCCCCGGGCGAGGTAGAGGTGCTCACGGGTACGTGCGCCGGCGGGCATGCGCCACATCATCGTCAGCAGCTCGACCTCGGCGGCGCGGATGCCGGCCTCCTCGTCCAGTTCTCGGTGCGCGGCCGCCAGCGGGTTCTCGCCGGGCTCGCATCCGCCACCGGGGCACATCAGCAGCCGCTGACCGCACACGTAGACGTTCTCCTCCACCAGGGCAATCCGGCCCCGGTCGTCGAGCGCCACGACCCGCACGCCGTCGACGGATTCCGTGTACTCGTAGGTCCCCAGGCTCTGGTCGGAGCGCCGGACCGCGTCGCGGCGCACCACCACCCGGACTCCCGTGTACTGGACGGTCGACGTAACCGTGTTCCAGCCGTCGATCATGCTGACTCCTCCTTCTGACCGTGGTGTGCCAGCAGGAGGCACAAGGTTGCTTGGTGCGGCCCCGCCCGTCCGGCGGAGCGCGGCGGGCACTCAATGGCCCGGAGTAGGCCGTGTCCGAGGGCATGAAGCCCAAGGCGGTCGTGCGGTGGTCCTGACGACGCCGGGCTCTGTGCGCGGCGGAGCCGTCCTGGTCAGGCCGGGCGGTTGGTGATGCGGAGCAGCGCCGGGGGGTGGCGGCGGCCGTTGACCTGGAGGGCGAGGTGGTAGCTGCCTGGGGCGAGGGCGGCGGTGCCGGTGGACTTCAGGGGGTGGGTTTTGGCCAGGCGCAGTGGTGCGCCCGCCTTGACGGTGGTACGGGTGAGGTGGGCGACATTCTCCCCGGCCGGGGTGCCGGGGTCGGTGCGGGTCAGGACGTACATGACGTGTACCGGGGTGTCGGTGGGGGCGGTGAGCTCGGCTTCGAAGGCGAGACCGTCGCCGAGCCGGTATTCGGTGTGGGGCAGGCGGAGGGAGCTGACGCTGACGGCAGCTTGGGGGTCGTAGCCGGTCAGGGTGTAGGCGGGTTCCCACCCGGCCTTGAGCCGGGTCTTGAGTGCCCCGCGGGTGATGAAGGCGAGTTCCTTGACCGTGGCTCGTCCTTCGGTGCGCCACCTGGTCAGAGTGGCGAGGACTTGTTCGGGGTGGGTGCGGGCGATGTCGCGTAGGTGGTTGGCGACCGACGTGGTCACGAAGCGGCTGCTGTCGGCGTACAGCACGTCGAGCAGCGGAAGAGCGGTGTCGACGGGCAGGCTGGCGCCAACGGACCAGGGCAGGTGAGGGCGGAGGGCCTCGCTGGCCAGCCGCCGCACCCGGTGATCGGAGGCGGCGGCCCACGTGGTGGCGACAGCCAGTGTCTGCTCGGGGTAGGTGCTGAGGAAGGTGTGGACGGCGTCCTCGGCGGAGAAGTACGGGGTGAGGGCGGCGAGCGCGGCGAAGGACTGGTTGAGGTAGTCCGTGTGGAGGTGGTGGGCGGCGACGTAGGCGGAGTGCGGGGCGTAGATGTACAGGCCGAAGTCGGTGTCCGCGCCGGCGGCCTCCGGGGAGGCCGGCAGAGAGCGCAGCACGGTGTCGAGGGCGGCTGGCCCGGTGACGGGCAGGTGTTGGTGAAGGCCTTCGGCGGTGCGGGCGATGCGGGCCTTGAGTTCCAGGCGGGGGAGGTCGGCGGTGACCTGGGCGGTGAAAGAGGCGGCGTCGAAGCCGAGGCAGGCTGCCTGCATCTCGCGCCCGATCCGGGCGATCCGGTCCGGGTTCAATGCCCGGTCTTTCATGGGCACTTGGGAACTCATTCGATCACCCTAGTGCCGGTTCGATCCGGAGGCGGGCGACTCGGCGGGGATTCCCCCGTCGGAGGGACCGGGGCGGCGTGTCGGCTGGCGGACAGCGGCGCGCACCAGCAGCCGCGGGTGATGTGAGCTGTCGCAGGGGGAGGCGGTGTGCAGGACGGCGAGGTTGTCCCAGACGACCAGGTCGCCCTGCCTCCAGCGGTGGGTGTAGAGGTAACCGGGACCGGTGGTGTGGGCTAGGAGGTCGGCCAGCAGAGCCCGGCCGTCAGCCTCGGGCAGTCCCTCCACGCGGGGGATGACCATGGAGCCGAGCAGGAGCGCGCGGGCACCGGTGGAGGGGTGGACGGGGGCGAGCGGGTGGGTGACCACGGGTAGTTGGGCGAAGGCGCCGGCCTGGGTGGAGGAGAGGCCGTCGGCGGCGTCGGCCTGCTGCGCCGCGAGGTGCTGGACGGAGTGGACGGCGCTCAGGTCGTCGACCTGGGCCCGGAGGCTCGCCGGCAGGTCGGCGTAGGCGCGGGTGGCGTCGGCGAAACGGGTCTCGCCGCCCTCGGCGGGGGTGATGACCGAGTACAGCAGGGTGGCGGCGGTCAACTGCGGCTTGAAGCTGTTGTCGGCGTGCCACTCCTCCTCCTGGTCGCCGTCGTAGATGCCGATCGGCATGCCGTCTTGGTGGATGTTGGAGATGACGGTGAGGCCGGGGAAGCCGGGGACGGTGTAGCGGCGGTCGGTGGCGGTGTCGACGGTGCCGAACAGGGAGGCGGCGGCGAGCAGGTCGGCGTGGTTGAGGTGCTGGTCGGGCAGGACCAGCACGCGGTGGCGGTGCAGGGCGTCGGTGAGAGCGCGCGCCGTGGCGGGGCTGGTCGTGCGGGCGAGGTCGGTCTCGACGCGGGCGCCGAATCCGCCGGGCAGCGGGGTGATCGCCAGGTCCATCGTGCCTCCGGAGGGCAGGGGCCGGGTCAGAACTGCGGGGACTGGAGGAACGGGGTGATGTCGCGCAGTCCGGTGGAGGCGGCGCACAGCCGCTCGATGCCGATGCCGAGGCCGGCGGTGTCCGCGGGTACGGCCCCGGCCTCGACGGCTTCCTGGGCGAGCTGCTGCTCGTCGTCGTAGAGCCCGACGGCCTTGGCCCGTTCGGTGAAGGCGCTTCGGTCCGTCTCGTCGGTGTAGCCGTGGACGAGCTCGATGCCGTCGACGATCAGCTCGAACCGCTCCAGGACGGCGGTGGCACCGGGGGACAGGCGGGCGCACGGCTCGTCGCCGCCGGTCGGGTAGTCGGTCAGGAACACCGCGCGGCCCACCGTGCCGGCCTCGAGTTCGAGGGCGATGTAGCGACCGAGGACGTCGCGGAACGGCTCACCCGCGTCCACGCCGATCCGGGCGGCCATGCGCGGGTGGAGGTCACCGATGGGCTCGGTGTGCAGGTCGATGCCGAACTCGTCGCGGACGTGGTCGGCGATCGAGAGCCGCTCGGGGGTGTAGGAGGGCAGGTGAGGGCCGACCAGGCGCCAGGCGAGGTCGATCAGGTCCTCGAAGCCGAGGTGCGCGGCGTACAGGTCGAGCATCGTGAACTCGGCGGCATGGAGGGCGTCCGGGGACTCGGGCCGGAAGCACGGGCCGATCTCGTACACCCGCGGGAGGTCTGCGCTCACGTTGACGCGCAGTGCCGGGCCGATCATCGCGCGCAGGTACCGGCCTTCGTGGAGGCCGGCGGGTATGCGGCGGCCGGGCCCGAGGTCGGCGCGGCGCGCGACGGGGGTGACGACCTCGGTGAAGCCCTCCTCGTGCAAGAGGGCCCGCAGGCCGTGCAGGACATGGGCCTTGGCGCGGATGGGACCGGACAGTGCGGACATGCATGCTTCCTTACAACTCGGTTACAGGGAAAGGGAGTTGGCGACTATAGAAGCGGCCTGGGTGGCTCGGCCTCCTCGGAGCGCCTCAAGGTAGCCGTACGCCGCCGACGCGCAGAAGACCGCGCGCATCGGGCCGTTCGGCCGGTGCGCGGCAGATGGCCGCGATTTGAGCGGCACGAAGTCGCGTTTTCCCAGGTCAGCGACAAGGTGGACGCAACGGGTACGCAACGCCCCGGCGCACCAGGCGCAACGCCACAACCCGTTGCCGGTGCCCCTGGTGCGGCCCTAGCGTGATGGCACGGCCACTCGGCGCGACGGCTTCACCAGCGCCCGGCCGGCTTCTTCGAGCCGCGCTCATTTCTGGCTCGACCATCCGATTCACCACGCGTGGCCGCGGCATGCCCGCGGCCCGAGAGGAGAGCACATGGACGACACCCTGAAGCTCGGCATGCGCCCCGGCGCGGGCGTCAAGCTCGGCATGCGGCCCGGCGCGGCCGCCGTGAAGCTCGGCATGCGCCCGGGCGTGAAGCTCGGCATGCGCCCCGGCGCCGCCGCCTGACCCCGATCGTCCTGATCGGCTGACCTGTTGGTGGGGCGGGGCGCCCCGCCCCACCAACAGCAGTTCGCGGAAGGCCAATGTCCCGTTCCAGTGCAGTGATGTCCCAAGGAGAGCAGATGGGCAGGCCCAGCCGGTGGTCGGTACGCCGGCGTGAGAAGACACCGAGGCGCACCCGGCACTCGACCGGCGCGTCCGGTCCGGTCCGGCAGGCGCTGGGCCCGAGGCTGATCGGCGAGCTGGAGGGCCTGTGCGGCGCTCCGAGTGTCGGCCTGCGGGACGTCGCGTACGACGTCGGCGCGATCGTCACGGCGGCATTCGTCGGCTCCCTGGTCGGGCACATCGTCGGGCCGCTGCTCGCGGTGCTGTACATCGGGGTGCGCCAGCGGCACCTTTCGAATCTGGCGCACGAGTGCGTCCACGCGAAACTGCTGGTCACCGCGCGCGGCAACCGCCTGGTGGGGTACCTGCTGACCGGGATGCTCGGCGAGGGGCTGCGGCCCTACCGGGCCACCCACGCGGTGCACCACGCGCAGTTGGGCAGCGGAGCCGACCCGATGTTCCAGTCGTACCGGGCCGGGCGCCTTCACACCGTCCGGGCGCCGACGAGCCGGACCGGGTTCGTACTGCGGGTGATCGTCAAGGCCGCGCTGTGGAGGCTGCCGACGTCGGCGCTGCGGGTGCTGCTGACCCGCGGCCCGCGGGAGAGCCGGTGGGCGCCGGCCGCCCGCGCGGTGCTGTGGGCGGGCGTCGCCCTCGTGTGCTGGTCCTTCGGCGTCCTCGGCGAACTACTGTTGTACTGGCTGGTCCCGCTGGTGTTCGTCCGGCCGGTGGTCACCTGGATCACCGACCTCGGCAACCACGCCGGACTGATCCAGAACCGCGACGACGTGCTGCTGCAGACCCGCGGCTGGTCCTCGCACTGGCTCACCCGGCACCTGCTCGGCGGCCACCTCGACGACATGCACCACCCGGTGCACCACTGGTGCCCCAAGATCCCCTGGCGGCGCCTGCCCGAGGCCACCGCCCTCCTCTCCGAGCGCCTGGAGCGCTTCGACGAGGTGCCGTGGTGCTCCGGCTACTTCTTCCGCCGCCGCTCCACCCCCCAGGTGCCGTGCGTGATCGAGGACATCATCACCCGCCTCACCTCCCAACCCGCACCCCAGCAGGCCGTGACCGCCGAGCGTACGGCCGCCTGACCGACCCCCTTCTTCCTGTCCACGACCGGCCTGCCGTAGTGCCGTCCGGGCGGCGCCCCCTGTCCGCCCGGGCCGTGCCGGCACCCGCCGCCGAGGAGGCGGCCACCCATGACCCAGCCTCAGTTCGCCCCGCTCGCGGGGGTGCACAGCTTCGACGACTTCACCCGGTTGCGCGAGGTCATCGTCGGCCGCGCCGACCACTACACCGCCCACGACGCCGACCCGACCTGGCGGCTGTTCTACTTCGAGAACGTCGCCCCCCACCTGCCCGAAGGCCAGCGGCAGCTGTCGATCCCGCAGCAGATCGTCGACGAGCTCAACGAGGACGTCGCCGGCTTCGCCGATGCCCTCGCCGGCTGCGGGGTGCGCGTGCTGCGCCCCTCCGCCCCGGGCAAGAACGTCCAGGTGTCCTCCCCCTGGTGGACCAGCGGCGCGACGCCGCCGCTGAACGTCCGCGACAACGCGGTCATCGTCGGGGAGACGATCGTGGAAACCGCTCCGCACATCCGGGGCCGTGTCTTCGAGAACGACCATCTCAAGCCCCACTTCAACCGCTACTTCGAGCAGGGCTCGAACTGGCTGTCCATGCCGCGCCCCGCGCTCGCCGCCGGCTCCCTCGACACCGCCTACTTCGACCAGCAGGGCATCGACGTCAATACGGCGATGGCCGACGAGGCGGCCCTGCCGATCGACGGCCTGGGCCTGGAGATGGCCTTCGACGGCGCGCAGTGCATCCGCCTGGGCCGTGACGTGCTGGTCAACGTCGCCAACCACAACCACGAGCTCGCCTACCGGTGGTTGAACCGCAACTTCCCCGACCTGCGCCTACACCGGCTGCCGGGGATCGCCGACAACCACGTCGACTCCATCGTCGTCCCGCTGCGCCCGGGCCTGATGCTGCTGCGCTCCCCGCAGTACCTGGAGTTCCTGCCGGAGGCGATGCGCGGCTGGGAGGCGATCTACCCGCCGCCGAGCACGGTGCCCGAGCAGGACTACGACGAGTTCGGGTTCGTGATCCCCACCGCGTCCCGGTACATCGACATCAACGTCCTGTCGGTGGACGAGAACACGGTGGTCGTCAACTCCCTCTACCCGGAGCTGATCGAGGTGCTGGAGCAGCGCGGCTTCACCGTCGTCCCGGTCAAGCACCGGCACCGCAGGCTCTTCGGCGGCGGGCACCACTGCTTCACCCTCGACACCGTCCGCGACGGCGGCCCCGAGGACTACCTCGCGGCCTGACGCCTGGCCCGCACCGTACACGTCCATCCGGCCGCGCCCGCGCGGCCCGAACCCGAAGGAGTACGCCATGAGCAGCAGCATTGGAGCGTGGCCCCCGCCCCGCACATTTTGGACCGACACCCTGCCCGAGAAGACCGCCAGCATGACCCGCCCGTACCTGTTCAAGGGCGTCGTCCCCGCCTCGGCGGCGAACGCCGACGCTGTCCTGGACGGCTTCGCCGCCATCCGGCGCGCCCACGCGGCCGGGGTGGAGATCACCGCGAACGCCCGGGTGTACGTGGGCGAGGAGGAACGCCCGGACCTGGTCGACACGGTGCTGTCCGCCGACGGCTGGCCGGATGACGGCTTCCCCGCATGGATGCAGAAGCAGGTCGGCGCTGAGCGGTTCAGCCTGGTCCTCAACACCCTGGAGAGCGTCAGCCCCCCGCTGGCCGAGGGCCTGGGTGAGTTCGTCGGCGCGCTGATCGACGGGTGGGGCGTCCCGGCCGGCGGCGTCGAGCTGGTCGCCTTCGTCGGCAACTACAGCGGAACCGCGTTCGGCATCCACGAGGGCTACGAGAACGCCTTCCTCACCCACTACGGGCCCGGCACCAAGGACTTCTACTGCTGGCCGGCCGAGGAGTACCGCAAGCTCACCGGCGGCAGCGACCCGCTGCTCGGCGACTACACGTGGCTCCTGGACCACGGCGAGCACTTCGCCCTGGAGCCCGGCGACGCGCTGTTCCTGCCCGAGCGTGTCTTCCACGTCGGCCGGCAGAGCGAGTTCAGCGTCTCCGTCGCCATCCCCCTCTACACCTTCCCCGACGCCGCGATCGCCCGGGGCTGGATCGCACCGGACCTGCTCGGCGCCCTGCTGGTCAGCGAGCCCGACACCGACGCCGGCAGGCCGTCCCCGATGCATCCGCTGACTGCCGGCCCCGATGAGCTCGCCCGCCGCCTGAGCGAAGTGACCGCCGCCGCGTTCACCGCCGCCGCCCAGCAGGCGCTGACCGCCGCCCAGGCGCACGCCCACCAGCGCTGGTACACCGTCCTCAGCAACGGCGGCTGGCAGCAGACCGACCACGACCTCGCCCGCGACGAGGCCGCCGCCGCGTTCGCCGCGGCCTCCCTCGTGCCTGGCACGAGCGTCGCGGTCCGCGCCCCCTACCGGCTGATGGTCACCGGCGAGCAGACGTTCCTCCGCAGCTGCGAGACGACGGCCGACCCCGCCGTCCTCACCCCCGACCTGGTCGAGCGACTCAACGACGGCACGGCCACCCTCCCCGACGACCCGCAGGTGATTGCCGCGATCCGCATGCTCGGCGCCACCGGCGGCCTGACCGTCACCACCACGCCCGAGGAGACCGAGTGACCACCACCACGCCCGCGCCCACGCTCGACACCCTGCGCGGAACCAGCCTCGTCGAGGCGTACCTGCGGGAGAACCCGGAAACCCGCAGCTACATCCACGCCACCATCCAAGGCAAGCGCAACAGCGGCGACGACCTCGTCGACAAGCACCTCAAGCCCATGATCGACACGATCTACCGGCAGATCCGCACACTGGTCGGCCTCAACACGCTCACCGTGGCCCAGGCCCGCATGTACATTGCCGAGCTCGCCGTCTTCGCCCGGCACAACGCCCAGTTCCTGCGACTGGCCGCCCAGCAGGTCTACGGCTCCTGCCCCGCCCTCGGGCACGAGTTCGACCGCAACTTCCTGGAGGAGGGCGGCGAGCCCGGCAAGGTCCCCGCCCACTACATCCTCTACACCCGCGCACTGCTCGCCGACCTCGGCCTGCTCGTCAACGGCCACGTCCCCGCCGACGAGACCGCCAAGCTGGTCCTCCAGCACCAGGTCCTCGTGAACTCCCACATGACCGGCCTCATCGCCGGCGGCTACTACGCCACCGAGGGAGTTGCCGTCGCCGAGACCGAGATCCTGCGGGACATCACCAACCGGTACGGCGAGCTGACCACCGGGGCCAGCGGCGCAGCGCTGAAGAACCTCGACTACTACTACCGGCTCCACCTCGACGAGGACCACGAGGCCGCCCAGATCGGCGGCATGAGCGTGGAAGAGGCCCACATCGAGGGCCTGGCCCGGTTCATCCGTCAGAGTGACCTCTTCCACCTCGACCTGCCGCAGACCCTGGAGGGCTTCCTGCAGATCTTCACCGCGATGGCACACTGGTGGACCCAACTGACCTACCGCGCAAGGGAATTGAACTAGTGTCTGAGACTGTCGCCACCACCGGCTCCGACCCCGAGGTCCGCTCCGGCGGCTGCCTGTGCGGGAAGATCCGCTTCACCGTCACCGGCCCGGTGGACGACCCGCACTTGTGCAACTGCGGGCACTGCGCCAAGCGCGCCGGCGCGCCGTTCCAGTGGTGGGTCGGGTTCCCGATGACCGGACTGAAGTGGATCGGCGAGGGCGGCGAGCCGACCTGGTACGACACCTACCCCGGCAAGACCGCCCGTGGCTTCTGCGGCGGATGCGGCAGCCACATCGCCGCCCGCGACTACGGTGACGACACGATCATCGGCATCCTCGTCACCGCCCTCGACCACTACGGCACCGACTCGGCCCTGGTCCCCACCAACCTCAACCGAGTCGCAGAGGCCGCCCCCTGGCTCGCCCAGTGCGACCCCCAGCCCGCTGTGGCCGGCTGACCCCGGACCCTGCGGGGGCGGCCGCGCCCGACAGCGCCCGCCCCCGCAGGCCCACACCGGGCCGTGCCGGGACCGCCT
Organism: Streptomyces sp. NPDC104309; assembly: GCF_055584025.1. Lineage (NCBI taxonomy): Bacteria > Bacillati > Actinomycetota > Actinomycetes > Kitasatosporales > Streptomycetaceae > Streptomyces > Streptomyces sp. NPDC104309. The sequence continues at coordinate 44,493 of NZ_JBVJMV010000037.1, forward strand.
CCACCCCGCGTACCACCGCGCCCCGCACCGACCCCAGGAGGACCCGTGCGCTGCGACGTCCATGTCACCACCGAGTACGGAGCCCTGAAGCGGGTGGCCATGCGCCACGCCGGCGACTTCACCCGCCCCCTGGACGGCCCCGATGTCCACCCGGTCCTCGCCCGCCAGCAGGCCACCAGCACCTGGGCCTCCTACGATCCCGCCGCCGTCCGCGCCCAACAGGACCAGCTGATCGGTCTGTTGCGCGATCGCGGAACCGAGGTAGTCCTGCTCACCGCTGCGCCGGGCTGCTCCGCCCAGCACTACCCCCGCGACATCGCCTTCGCCGTCGACCACGTCCTGGTCTGGGCCCGCCTGAACTCCCCGCACCGCGTTCCCGAGACCGAGGCCCTCACCGACCCCGCGCTCGGACTGCGGCCCGTCGCCCTTGAGCGTGGCACGATCGAGGGCGGTGATGTCCTGCTCCCCGACACCGCCCGCGTCCTCGTCGGCCTGAGCGAGGAGACCAGCCTCGAGGGTGCGGCCGCCCTCCAGGAGGCCCTCGCCCGGCACGGCGTCGACCGCGAGGTCGTCGCCGTGCACTTCGCGGTCGAGGGGATCGTGCACCTCGACGACCACCTCGCCGTGGTCGCGCCCGGCACCGCCCTCATCCACCGCGAGGTGTTCAGCAGCGACCAGAACCGCTGGTTCGACGCCCACTTCGATGACCTCGTCCCGGTCACCGACGCCGAGGCCCGCGCGGTCCAGGTCAACGTCCTGGCCATCACGCCCGGGACGCTCGTGGTCGCCACCGGCAGCGACCGCATCGCCGCCGCCCTGGCCGCCCGCGGACTCGAGGTCCTGACCGTCGACTACGACGAGGTCACCCGCATCCCCGGCTCTCTGCGCTGCACCACCCTGCCCCTGCTGCGCACCTGACCCCCGCCCGCCTTCTCGAAGCTGCCCGCACCCGGCTCGCCCACCCCGCGCTGCCGGGCCGCTCGCGCACGCCCGCCGCCCCTCGCCGCCGTCCCCCGGAGGACCCCTGCGATGTCCAGTCCCCTCTCGCTCATACTCGTCGCCGTCCCCACCGTCGTGCTGGCCTGCCAAGCCGGAGGCTGGGCCGCCCGCCGCCTCGGCCAGCCGCCCGTCATCGGCGAGATGGCCGTCGGTATCCTCCTCGGCCCCTCCCTCCTCGGCTGGCTCGCCCCCGGCATCCAGCACGCACTACTGCCGCCTGCCGTCCTGCCATTCACCTCCGTGCTCGGCAACCTCGCTCTGCTGGTCTTCCTCTTCCTCGTCGGCCTCGAACTCGACCTGCGCTCCATGCGGGACACCCGCCGTGCCGTGGCCTCCGTCGCCGCCGGCAGCATCCTGCTGCCCCTCGTGCTGGGCGCCGGCCTCGCTAACGCGATGTACCCGGCCCTCGCACCGACCGGAGTGCAACGCCTCCCGTTCGTCCTATTCGTCGCCACCGCACTGTCCATCACGGCGTTCCCCGTCCTCGCGCGGATCCTTACCGACCGCGGCCTGGCCACCACCCGCCTGGGCACCTTCGCGCTCGCGTGCACCGCCGCAGACGACGCCCTCGCCTGGTGCCTGCTCATCGCCGTCACCTCCCTGGCCACCGCCGGTTCCCCGCTGGATGCACTCACCGCCCTCGCCCTGGCCGCCGCGCTCACCGCCGCACTCGCGGCGGCGCGCCCCCTCGTGAAGCGGATGCTGGAGCGCGCCGCCCGCACCTCCGACGACCTGGTGACGGTGCTGCTGGTTGCTGGGCTGCTCCTGGCCGCGTGGGCCACCGACCGGATCGGCGTCCACCCCGCGATCGGCGCGTTCCTGGTCGGCGCGACCGTGCCGCGCGGGGTGACGGCCGTCGAACGCAGCGCCGCCCGCCTCCAAGCGGTGGTCGTCCCGGTGCTGCTGCCCCTCTTCTTCGTCGACATCGGGCTGCACACCGACCTTGCCGCTCTCCCGGCCGGTCAGTGGGGCTGGGCGGCGCTCGTCCTGGCCGTCGCCGTGACAGGCAAGTGGGTCGGCGCCGCCGGGGCGGCCCGGCTCGCCGGCTGCGACTGGCGATGGTCGGCGCTGATGGGCACCCTGATGAACTGCCGCGGGATCACCGAGATCGTCGTCCTCGGCATCGGCCTTCAACTCGGCGTCATCTCCACAAACCTGTTCACGATCATGGTCCTCATGGCCGTCGTGACCACCGCCGCCACCGCGCCCCTGCTCGACCGACTCACCCGCAACGCCCCCGACCTCACCACCCCGGCCGCCAGCGAGCCGGTCACCGTGCTGCCCGAGGGCCCGGGGGCAGCCCGATGACCACCGCTCCCGCCGAACGGACAGCCGCCCGCGACGTCGAGACAGCGATCCGCACCCGGCGCAGCACCATCCGCCTCGCCGCGCCCGCCCCCGGCCCGGACGAACTCCTCGACCTCCTGGCGGCCGCGGCCACCGCGCCCGACCACGGGCAGCTGCGCCCCTGGCGCGTGATCGCGATCTGCGGCGCCGCCCGCGTCCGGCTCGGTGAAGCCGCCGCCGAGGCCGCACCCACCGCGGACTTGGCCGAGAGGATCGCCGCCAAACACCTGCGCGCGCCGCTGATGCTCGCCCTCGTCTTCCAGCCCCGCGACCATCCGACCATCCCACGCTGGGAGCAGCTGGCCGCGACGTCCGCAATGGCCACCACGCTGCTGCTGCTCCTCGACATCCGCGGCTGGGGCGGCATCTGGTTCGGCGGCCCGTACCCGGACGCGCCGCAAGTCCGCAAGCACCTCGGCGTCGGCGACGACGAGGTGCTTCTCGGCTACCTGTACGTCGGAACCCCCGTCCCCGGCGAGGCGCCCCGAACTCGCGTCGCCGCCGACGTCCGCTCCAAGCTCACCTGGCTCGACGACACCGCACTCTGAACCCGCTCCGTCATCGACCGGTTCGCGCCGGTCCGGCCCGACTGTGCTCAGAAGGCGTGGAGTGGGCCGCCCGCGGCGGCATCGGCCAGGCGCCGCGCCAGGCGCCGACTTTTGAGGTACTGAGTGGCCGTCTTTGCCCTCGCCAGCGACTCCTCCCACTCGGCCCGGTCGCCGCGCAGCCGCGCCAGCTCCGCACCGGTGATCAGCAACTCCACACTGTCGCGCGTTCGCTCCGGCGGCAGGCCCATCGCCACCTTCAGAGCCTCCTCGCCCTCCTCGGCCAGCCCGGCCATCGCCAACGCCCACGCAGCCTGCCCCTCCAACTCCGGGCGGTCCAGCCACGCCAGCCACCTCGGGTCCGACCCGCGCCCGGCCCGGTCGAACGCGGCACGCGCCCGCTCCACCGCCCCCCGGCACTGGCCGCCGTCACCGTTGTAGGCCCACGCCCTCGCCTCCGTCACCGCAACGTAGGCCCGCACCAGCGCCGGCGCGCCAGTCGCCGCGACCACCGCGCTGCGGGCATGGGTCAGCACCTCCCGGCCGTCACCACGCACCGCCGCCAACCGGGCCTGGTGAATGCAGCCGCGCGCCAGGCGACCGCGATCCCCGATCGCCTGCGCCAGCCGCATCGCCTGCAGGTCGTAGCGCTGGGCCAGGCCCGGCAGTTGGTCGTCGTAGGCCATGCTCGCCAGCGCGAGCACCGCGTCGGCGACGCTGCCGTACAGCAGCCGGCCACGCCCGGCGTTGAAGCCCCCTTCGAGCAGCGGAACGGTGTGAGCGGCGAGGAAGGCGGCGAACACGGAGCGGAACTGCCCGCCTCCGTGCCGGGCGTCCGTCCTGCCGTACAGGTCGGTGTGCGCGTCCAGGAGCTCGATGTCCGCCACGGTCACCCGCCGCTGCCCGCGCCTGGCAATCTCCGTGTCAGGCCGCATCACCAGAGCCTCGACCGCGGATGGCGTCGCCGCGAAGGGCATCCTCCGTACCGCTGCACTCCTGGGCATGGCGTCCATCTGCCACAGCCGCCGCAGCATCCGCACCGCATGCTTCAGATCGCCGTACTGGAGCGCCTGTTCGGCGACATCCATGTCCTCGGACGGCCACCCCAAGCTCTCAGGAGTCACCTGGCGCTTGCACGCCCGGCTCAGGACGTAGCACGCCGCAGCCGCCAGATCCGGCCCCGGCTCCGCGCCGGCGAACCATCGCGACACCGTGCTCTTGCTTACAGACCGGGGATGGCCGGTAGCCGCACAGCGCTCGCGGATCCTCGTGGCGAACCCTGACATCGACCACTTGAGCTCCTCCAGCACGATCCGTTCGAGATCGACGTTCTTCTTCGATGCGCCGCGCACTGACGCCGCCCCGCTCACGCGACTGTCCCCGGGATCTGGGTGGCCGTCAGTCCACGCATGCCGACCCCGGACCGGCTGGGCGAGGGTCCTCTTGCGGTGGCGCCGGGAACCCTGGGCGCTGCGGTACGCGCCCGCCCCGCCTCTGATACCGCGCTTGCCGCCGCAGTGCCGTAGAACGTGCACCCGACGCACTGGGAACGGTCATGCAGCCCCCCACGAGAGCAGGGCGATGTCCGGTCCGAAGGCGACGGCCAGGCGACCTCCGGGGGCCAGGGCAAGCGCGCCGACGTCCTCGGGGAGAGTGAGAGTGGACCCCACCTGCTGGCACGTCGCTGCGTCCCACAGCCGCACGGTTCGCCGGTAGCCTCCGACGGCCACCAGGGACTGCCCGTCGATCTCGGCTGCGGACAGGGCGCACACGGTGTCGCCGGTGGGGATGGAGCCCAAGCGCTCCGCAGTTGCAGGGTCCCAGATGTGGAGTGTGGCGTGGCACGCGGTGATCAGGAGCTGGCGCGCGGCCGAGTCCAGGACCGTCATGCGCTCGACCTTCCCCTCGTGTCGGAGGGTGCGCGATATCTTGCCGGAGGCCGGATCCCAGATCCGCACGGTGTCGAGGTCGGTGACCGCGACCACGAGCTGGTCTCCCACTGTCATGGGCAGGGCCGCCTTGATGTAATCGGCGTGCCCGGTCAGCGGGGGCAGCCCGGCCGGGCCGCCTTCGGCCAGGTCCCATCCCAGCACCCGGCCGTCGTATCCGGCAGTGAACCCCACCGTACGGTGGCCGCGGTCGAGGACAGACATGCCCAGCACCTGATGGCCATCCCGGCCGCCCACTTGGATCGTGCGCGTGAGCTCACCGGTGGACGGGTCCCACACCCGCAGTTTGCGGGCCTCGGCCGTCACGACCGCGGGCCGGCCGCCGAGACGCGTCGCAGCGACCGTGTTGATGCCGGCCGACTTGACGGTATGCAGATCGTGCAGCTCGGTGCCGTCGTCTAGGTTCCACACCCGGGCGGCATCGGCGCGGCTGCCGGTGACCAGATGCGCTCCCGAATCTGAGTCGCCCACAGCGACGGCGGTGATTTCGTCGGCGTGCCCCCGGCGGGGCCTCTCGCCGGGGACGGGAGCGGCCTCCAGGTCCACCACGACCGTGCGCCCTTGCGTGCTGACCAGAACCACCACGCGTCCGTACACGAGCGCCGTGCTCAGCGCGTCGACGTAGCCGTCCGAGCCTGAGAGGACCGAGACGGGCCCGCGGACAACACGCCGGTCATGGAGGTCCCACACTCTGACGACGCCCCTGTAACTGGCGGTCACGACCACGCTTTGGCCGTCGATCTCGGCGACCGCGGATCTGACACAGCTCTCGCCGAGCGCGTCGCCGAGCTGCATCCCGGTCTGCGGATCCCACAGACGCAGCTTGTCGTCGCCACTGGTCACCACGGTGGGCCGGCCGTCGACCCGGCCGATGGCAGCGTGGGAGATCCAGGCGTCCACACGGTCGGGGTCGTCCGAGGTGAGGGGCCGTCCCAGGGCCCCGCCGCTTTCGAGGTCCCATACCAGGCCGGTGCCGTCCTCTGCTCCGGTGACCGCGATGGGGCGGCCGTCCGCCTCGCCGACGGCGATCGCGGCGATGGCGCCGCTCTCGTCGATGTCCGGTGCCTCCGCGAACGGGGCGTTGAGCGGGGCTCCTGTCTCCAGGTCCCACATGCGCAGTACGCGGTCGCCGCCGCCGCTGACAATGACCTGCTTGCCGGCCACGGAGGCCACCGCCACTGCCCGCACGCTCCCCAGGTGTCCGGTGATAGGCGCGCCGGTCGGGGTGCCGTCGGTGAGGCTCCAACGCTCGATGCGTCCGCCGCACCCGCCGCACCCGTCGTCATCGCACCAGCCGACACAGGCGGCACCGGTGACGGCGATCCAGCGGCCGCCCGCCTTGGTGACAGCAAGGGCTCGGAATCTCTGCGGCGATTTTAGGCGTGCCTTGACGACGGTGGCGCCCGTGGCGAGGTCGATGACGTGCAGCTCCGACGTGTCCACCGCGACCAGGACGGACCGGCCCTGGACTACGGCGGTCACCTGGATGCTGCCGACGCCGTACCGCGCACGCAAGCGCGGGTCGAGCTGGCCCCCGGTGGCCCACTCAACCGTCCATGGCTCCGGGGGTGCCTCAGCGACCGGGACGGCGGCAATCGAACCGGCCAACTCGCCCGCTCCCCAGCGCGCGGCGTCCAGGGCCAGGACCTGGCGGCGTGCCACCGGGTCGCTGTCGCGGTGTCGGTCGACGGACGTGCGGTAGACAACGGCGGCCAGCCGTTCTTCGACCGAGGTGACGTGGTCCAGGAGCGGCAGGAGCTCGTCCGGGCGGGCGTGGACGAGTGTGTGTGCATCGACCGTGAGCCGGGTTCCTCCAGGCCGCCGGTCGGTCCCGGCGGGGAAGTCGAAGTGGTCGCTTGCCGCCCGCAGTTCCGAAAGCAGAGCGGAAAGTTGGAGGCCGTTGCCCGATTCCTCTCCACCCTCGTGGTCCACCCGGTAGACCCGGAAGGTGGTGCCAGCCGTCTTGGCGAGATCGACGAGGAGGTACCTCTGCCCCTCGTCGAAGCCGATCGCGTACCAGGCCCGGGGATTCTCTTCCTTGACCAGGCCGGCCTCGACTTCACAGTGCGCACCCAGGTGGACTTCCCACCCGAACTCGCAATCGAAGATGAGGCGTTGCCGCGACGGCCACTCCACCGCGAGCAGGGCCTGCACCGCGGGGGGCACCGGGTGCATGCCCACAGGAGTGCGCACCACCCACTCGCGGGGCTGGAACCCCTCGGGTATCCGGCCCTTCAACCGGTCTATCTGGGAGAGGGCATCTGGACTCAGAACGTTATTGGGCATGCTGTGCAATGGCCTTCCTAAGTAGGCGTGAAATTGCTCTGTTCCTGCGTCACACGGTCGGGTTCCGGTTCGGGGAACCGGAAACCGTAGACCGGGCCCCAGTCGATGTGCATGGCCGTTGCCGAAGCGGACGTGTCGTGACCAACCGGCTGGATCGGGGCTGTTCACGACACGACAGTTGTGAGGCTGTGCGGCACGGGCACACGGTCCTAGGTAAGTGCGGCAAGACCTGGACCGGGCACCCGCTCGGCCGGCCACGGTCTCCTCTGGTGTGTCGAGGCCGTGGTGTGCGACGCGGGGCGACGGGAGTACTTGGCGAGAACTTCATTGACCCGGTCGAGTCGCAGCCCCATCCGGACCGCGATGACGCCCTCAGCCTCGCCGTATTCATGACGGTTGAGGATTTCTGCCGTCGTGCGATCTCTGTGGCTGTAAACGCGTATGACGCGGGTAACTGCCGCGATCGGTACATGTAGGGCGGATGCGATCGTGGCACTGCTCTGGTGCTGAGCAACGCGTGCGAGGATTTCCTGATCCCGCTGCTGCCACCACGTCGGCTCTGGGAGAGATACAGGGGCGGCCTCTGGATCCGGTGCGTCGAGAATCTCGGCGCCAGCCGCTCGAAGCCCCGCAAGGACATTATTTCTGCTCAGGTGCAGCACCTTGGCTGTAACGGAAACTGATGCCACGATTCGATAGATAGCGTTCATCTTCTCTATATCGACACCCAGTATTTCCAGTCTGGCGAGTTCCTTCCCCCTCTCTTCTGCGACAACGTGGCAAACAAGACGGTCCGACTGGCCAGTAAGTCGGGCGATCTCCCTCTTTGCGTAACCCTTCCGGTAAAGCACCGCTGCAACCGCGGGCGGCAGCGGCCTCGCGGGTGGGATGAGTCCCAAGGGCGCAGCGATGAGCCGCTTCTGTGCTGTCCAGCGTGAGATGCCGCACTCGTGGCCGGCCTCTGCGAGAGTCATGCCGCCCTCGTACAGCTCGACCAGCCTCGGTACATCCACCGGCTTGGGGCGATTCCCGCGCGGGCGCACGGTGACGCCCGCGGCACTGAGCCGGTTCTGTGCTGTCCAGGGTGAGATGCCGCATTCGTGGCCGGCCTCTGCGATGGTCATGCCGCCCTCGTACAGCTCGACCAGCCTCGGTACATCCACCGGCTTGGGGCGATTCCCGCCCGTGCGCACGGTGACGCCCGCAGTGATGAGCCGCTTCTGTGCTGTCCAGGGTGAGATGCCGCATTCGTGGCCGGCCTCTGCGACGGTCATGCCGCCCTCGTACAGCTCGACCAGCCGGTCGGCTTCACCTGCAACGACCAGCGCGGAGCCGTCGACTGGGACGGTCTCGCCAGTAGGAACTCCGCGTGCTGCCGTCCGGCCGTGTTCTATCAGCCAGCGCGCACGGGGAGCAGAAACACCGATTTCACGCAGGAGTGACCTCGTGACTGCAGGTGCAGCCGGTGCGGGCTTCGCAGAGACCCGCACGTTCACTCCCGCGGTGCGCAGGTCCCTGCGCACCGAGGTATCGGGAACCTGGTAGAGCTCGGCCAGGTGCTCCAGCGAGTAGCGACCTGAGAGGTAGAGGACTGCCCATTCAGCGCTGCGGGGTGCTTGCCCATTTCTGACTGGTGGGCATGGCTGCGCAGGCTGGGAATTGGCAGCACGGCTGGAAGGACGCTGTGCGGGCGTGGTGTTCAACGCAGGGAGTCCTCTCGCGGCATGGGCACGTGGTCTTCGACGAGCGCGGCAAGACCTGATCCGGACATCCGTTCGGCCGGACGCTGCAACAGGTGCAGTGTTCTGTCCTGCTCATGACGGATTCGGGCGTACTCCCAGCCGAGGTCCGTGCACCAGCGGTCGGCCAGCCGCGCGGCCGGCACACAGACGCGGACCCACTCGTGCTTTGAGCGGGCCGCGTGGTCGACGGCCCAGGAGGTGAGGAGCCAGCTGAGGCAGTGCTCCGGCGACGGCGTCGTGATCACACGGACCAGGCCGATCGTCCGCTGCGCTGACTCGCGTCGGGTCCAGCCCGCATACGGCGGCTGATCGACCAGGGTGGTGGTGGCGATGACCTCGCCGTCCCAGGTGACGACCAGCGGACGGGCTGTCTTCTTCTCTGCCTGTGTCAGCTGCCGGTACTGGGTGGCGCCGATACCCTTCCGGGTTGCCCATCGGGCCCTTGCGGCCCGCAGGTGTTGTATGGCGGGCAGGTCGGCGAACTCGGCCGGACGTATGGCGTACACAGGAGATCTTTCACTGTCGGATGTCGAAGCGCCGAGTTTCATGGTGCGTTGCTCCTGGTGCTGCACTTCTTGGTAAAGGAATGAACCGACGGGCGGCATGAAAATCCGCGGCTAAGCCGCTATCCGGCCGGGGCGGTCCCGTTCATCACGTCGGAAGCGGTCAGGGGCGCGGGCGGGTGCCTGAGGAGGGCGCACGGATCGCTGTCCGGAGCCTTTTCGAGACCCCGAACCCGGCGCTGATCCGGACCTGGATCTCCGCGGCCATCGTCGGGTCCGCAGGCAGAGGGCGAGGGCAGCCGACGGACCTGGGCGCGGGGGCGGTGGGGCCGTCGGGAGGCAAGGGTGGGGAAATCGCAGGGGTCCTCTGAGCGAAGGAAGGAGTAGCGGGGGCGACGGCCGGGGGCTTCGGGCAGGTCATCAGGTCGGGGTTCTGTATCGCGTGACCGGTGGTCGGTTCAGCCGCACCGGGCGTACCGTGCGCCTTGTCTGATCAGGGACTGGTATGTCTCCTTGTCAGCGGGCGTGGCATCGATCACGGTTGTGAACCTGCCGTACGGGCGGGCGTCCTGCCAGAGCTCGCTCAGTCGGGGCAGACTGCCGCGCAGGACCAGCGTCCACGTTCCCGCATCGAGGTTGAGGTCGATGGTGAACAGGTCGGGGCAGTTGTCGAACGTCAGCTGGTCCGGGAAGACGGAACCGAAGTCCTCGTCGATCGAGGCGTGGAAACGGCGTAGTGGCGAACTGGGGCCGACACGAAGGGTGTCGGCGTGCACGAGGCAGTCCTGCAGCGACACCGTGGTCAGCCGCGACGCGGCGTCGAGGTCGAGGTGGCGGGTGCTGCCCTTGTACTCCGACTCCGTGAGCACGAGCGTTGCCAGCGCCGGGTGCTGGAACACGGACTCGTTCACAGCGGCGCGACACAGGCGCAGCTCGGTGAGGTTGGGGCAGCAGGCTGCGAGGTCGACGTGGGCGAGGTCGAGGTGGGAGAGAAGGCTCGCGGTCAGGCGCAGGTGGTTGAGTAGGTCGCCGTGCTCGCGCAGGAACGTGCGGAGCCGTTCGTGGCCGTCGTCGTCCAGGCGCTCCGCCACGAGAGCGAGCTTCCCCGCGCCGATGCGGGCGACGTCCGGGCCGTCGAGAAGGGAAATGGTGTCCGGGGTCAGGTGCCAGATCCACGCGTTGTCGGGCAGACACCGTGGCAGGAAGAATGCCTCCAGGCCGGTGGCGAGCCAGCTCAGTGAGAAGTCCTCCGCCACGCAGTACAGCTCGCCGGTCTGCCCGTCCAGCGCTGCCTCGGCTCCGTTGTGGAGCTTGCCGAGTTTGAACAGTCCCGCGAGACCGTCGGGTACGCGGTCGGCACCATACAGGCGGCCGCCGTCCCAGTCCTCGGTGTTGTATTCGCGCAGAGCTTCCCCGCGGCTGCCGTCGTCGATGTACCCGTGGAGTCGGAACTCGCTGGCCTTGCGCGGCAGGCCGACCTGCTCCAGGAACCGACGCGTGGCTTTGTGGGTGATGCCCTCGGCGTGAGTGTTGGATATGCCGACCTGCCTGCGGAAGATGCCGCACACCTCCATGACGGTTTTGAGATCGTTTGTCCGGTGGCGTCCCGGCGCCGGGACGGGCTCGGTGGGCTGCACCGCGTCGCGGGTGCGCCGGTGCAGCGCCGCCGCCAGCTCTGCCGCGAACGCAGGAAGTGCGTCGAACCGAGCCTGCCGGCGAAGCGGCTCCAGGTCCGTGTCCTCGACAATCTCGGTGGTGAGCCGCGAATCCCGCCGCACCGCCTCCTCCAGCGAATCGAGCGCACCATCCCGGTCGCCCGCGAGCATCCGTGCGTAGCCGAGGTAGTACGCGAGTCGGCCGTCGGGGTGCATCGCCGCCGCCTCGGTGAGGACCCGCACGGCTTCCTCGGCCCTGCCCCATTTGGCGAGGTAAAGACCCCGGCACAGCCATCCAGCGACGTACCCGGGGTCCTCCTCGGTGGCGCGGGCGTAGGCCGCCAGGGCGCCGTCGAGGTCGTGGTGGAAGCGCAGGACATTCCCTCGGAGTTTGCGGGCGGGACCGGCCGACTCACCGGCTGCGGCGGCGCGGTCGAGCTGGGCCAGCGCCAGGTCGCGGTCGAGGGCGCGCAGGAGCCAGCCGTGCCACAGCAGCGCCCGGTCGTCTTCAGCGTGCAGCTCAGCGGCTCTCGCGAACGCTCTGACAGCGAGATGGCGCAAGTCCTTCCGCACCGCCGCGAAGCCGAGCGCACGCCACCGTGCACCGTCGACGGGTTCGGCCCGGACCGCCGCGGCCGCCTCGTTCAGCGCCGGTGCTTCGGGCCCGCCCTCCTGGAAGCCGGCGCGGAAGCTGGTCAGCCCCCGGTCCACCTGGTGCGCGGAGGCGACGGTCAGCAGTGCCATGACCGCCCGCCGCCACTCGTCCGCCGTCATGGCCGGTGCCTCGCGGGTGAGCACCGCGAGCGCGGTGGCGAGCCGGTCCGGGGCGGCCGGAAGCGGGACGTCGGGGTCCATAGCGCCGGTGACATCGATCAGCAGCGTCGACCTCCTGGCTGGCGCGCCCACAGTGGCCGGTAACTCGTAGTGCCACACCAGGCCCTCGGGGAGTCCGGCGTGGCCCATGAGCGCGTACTCGATGCGATGCTTGCCGCCCGGGCCGTTCATCGTCGCCGCGGCCAGGCTGCGAAACCCTGGCTTCCCTTTGCCGGTGCGGGAGGCCGGTGGTCGCCAGCCTGCGCCGCGCAGGACCGAGAGGGTGTGCTCGGCCCGGGCCACGGCCTCGGCGGACGGGTTCCGTGTGAGTGCGTTCAGCCAGGCGGTCACGCGTGCCTCGTCCTGGCCGGACGGCCGGACGGCCTTGAGACGGCCGGTTCCTCCGCCGAGCGGCCACCACAGCCCCGTACCCGAGCGCCCCCACACGCCAGCCTTGTGGCGTATCCGGTCCAGCCACGGGACGACCGCGCCGGCGGCCACCGCATCCGGCCCGTGCAGGGCCTGCTTGATCAGATCGTCGAGGTGCCGCTCGGTGAGCACGACGGCGAACGCGAACTGGTGGCCGCCCGACTCTCCGGTCAAGCACAGGTGCTCGTGGTCCGGAAGGCCGCCGCCGCCCACGTCGAGCCGTGCTTCGGCGCCGTGCGGGCCACTGGCCACACCATCCGCGACCGTCCAGCCGGCCGCCCGTGCCGCCTGTGCGAGTGGGCGACTGGCTTTCTGGCCTCGCGGGGAGAGGGCGTTGTAGGAGGCCTTGTGGGTCATGGCGATCGCTTCCTCGGCAAGTGAGTGGGCGGGATGGGGTGAAGCGGTGTGTTTCGGTGGCTGCTCGTGCGACCGGTCAGTGCGAGAGACAGGCTCGGGTGGCGAGCGGAGATGGAAGGGGCAGTGACAGGGCGCTGGCGGTCCCGTGCCGCGTGGAGGTCTGCTGCGGGATGCTCCGGTGTTCACCGGCACTCAGGATTTCCTTCAGTGCATTCGCGGTGTCGCACAAGGGCCAGTGGCTGAATCCTTGCGGGAAATTTCCGACTTGACGTTTGAGCCGGGGATTCCACTCCTCCGCGAGCAGGCCGAGATCGTTGCGCAGGGACAGCAGCCGTTCGAAGAGCTGGCGTGCCTCGTCGACCCGGCCGATCACCGCCAGGTCGTCGGCCAGCCAGAACGAGCAGGCCAGGAACGCGCCCTCGTCGCCCTCCAGACCGTCGACGCCGGCGTGCTCGCCCTTGGTGGGGTAGCGCAGCACGAAGCCGTCCTCGGTGGACAGCTCGCGCTGGATCGCCTCGATCGTGCCGATCACGCGCTTGTCGTCGGGCGGCAGGAATCCCATCTGGGGGATCAGCAGGAGGGAGGCGTCCAGCTCCTGCGATCCGTAGGACTGCGTGAAGGTGTTGCGTTCCTTGTCGTAGCCCCGGTCGCAGACGTCGCGGTGGATTTCGTCACGCAGTGCGCGCAGCCGCTCCAGCGGCCCCTCCGCGTCACCGGACTCGATCAGCTTGATGGTGCGGTCGACGGCGACCCAGGCCATCACCTTGGAGTGGACGAAGTGGCGGCGCGGGCCGCGTACCTCCCAGATGCCCTCGTCCGGCTGCTTCCACCTCAGCTCGACCTGGCCCACGATCCCGGCCACAAGATCCGCCACCGGCGTGTTCGACCCGTCCCAGACGCCGTGCTCGTGGGCGAGCCAGAGCAGATCGGTGACCTCGCCGTAGACGTCCAGCTGGAGCTGGCCCGCGGCGCCGTTGCCGACCCGGACCGGGCTGGAGTTCTCGTAGCCGGGCAGCCAGTCCAGCTCGGCCTCGCCCAGCTCGCGCTCGCCCGCGATGCCGTACATGATCTGCAGGTTCTCCAGATCGCCAGCCACCGTCCGTACGAGCCAGACGATCCAGCTGCGGGCTTCCTCCCGGAATCCGGTGCGCAGCAGTGCGGCAATGCTCAGTGCGGCGTCGCGCAGCCAGGTGTAGCGGTAGTCCCAGTTCCGGGAGCCGCCGATGTCCTCGGGCAGCGACGTGGTCGGCGCGGCGACGATGCCGCCGGTCGGCGCGTACGTCAGGGCCTTGAGGGTGATCAGGGAGCGGACCACGGCCTCGCGGTAGGGCCCGTGGTAGGTGCACTGTTCGACCCATTCACGCCAGAAGTCCGCGGTCGCGTCCAGCGAACCCTCCGGGTCCGGCAGGCCCGGCGGCTCGTGGTGCGAGGGCTGCCAGCTGATCGTGAACGCGATCCGGTCACCCGGCGCGACCGTGAAATCGGAGTACGTCGTCAGGTTCTCACCGAAGGTGTCGGCGGGGGTGTCCAGCCAGACGGAGTCCGGGCCGGCGACGGCGACCGTACGGCCGTCGACCTTGTGCACCCACGGCGTGACCCGCCCGTAGCTGAACCGCATGCGCAGCTCGGAGCGCATCGGCACCCGGCCACTGATTCCCTCCACGATCCGGATCACCTGCGGGGCACTGTCACGCGGCGGCATGAAATCGGTCACTCGGACCGTTCCACGCGGGGTGTCCCATTCCGATTCCAGGATCAGGGAATCCCCGCGGTAGCGACGGCGGTCGGCGGAGGGCGGCTCGGCCCCCTCCTCCCGCGCTGGTCCCAGGCGCCAGAAGCCGTGCTCCTCAGTACCCAGAAGTCCCGCAAAAACGGCATGCGAATCGAAGCGGGGAAGGCACAGCCAGTCGACTGTGCCGTCCCGGCAGACCAGGGCGGCGGTCTGCATGTCTCCGATAAGTGCGTAATCCTCTATACGCCCGGCCATTGATAGTCCGTCTCTGAATCGTGGGTCCTGGCCGTGGAAGGTCAGGACCGATGGGGGTGATGTACGAATGAGGGCTTCGCGCATGCGGCGGCCCGCGTCGGATATATGCCCTTCGGGTTTCCAGCTCGGCCGCGCGCGTGCAGGTCTACGGGTACGCCGGGGGGATCGCACCGGTAGTGACCACACGGAAGACGTGGCCGAGGCGGACCAGGTGCGCCGGACTGTTCGCCCCCGCCTTGTCCATCAAGTCCCGACTTGCCGAGGTGACATCGCGTGGCGCCATTCCCGCTGCGGCGCCGACGAGAGCTGGGGTGGAGTGGAGTGCGAGCGCCAGCCACAGGCGGCGGTCCGCCTCGCTGAATTCGACGTGCGGTGCGGCTGGTTCCGGCAGGGCGAGCTGTTTCATCACGTAGGCCATCTGCACGCGTACTGCTGCCCCCATGACCTGAAGCTTTTGGCCCGCTCTCGTCAAGTGCACGTTGAACGTGCCTTTTGTGATGCCGAGTTCGGCGGCGCCTGTCGTGATGTCACGCCCGAGGGACAACTGCTCAAGGGCCCGCTTCTCGCTTTTGGTCAACGGGACGATGACAAGATTCGTGTGGCTGAGAACCATGCGGAGACCTCCGGAGTGAACTTCGAGGGGTGGGCAGGACCGTGCTGAGCTGCAGTCACTGGGTTTCGGGCGGTGTGGCCGCGGGTTCGGCCGACCAGCTGGCGGCGGGGTGCCGCTGTGCCGCGACCGCGTCAGACTGCAGGCCATCGCCTGGCGCCGGTTCCTGCGGACGCCGATAGAGCGACGGCGGGCAGGCAGGAGGTGCCGGCGGACCGTCAAGGGCCGAAGGTGGTCGGCATCCGTTCCTTACAGTCAAAGAGTCTCGATACATCGTCAGGATCTCCCGCGAGCAGCGCTGTCATTTCGTCGAGTGACACGATCGGATGGCTTTTGTCCGGGAGATCGGTGAGCTGCAGGCCCGGGCGGCAGATCCGGGTTCCGTCATGTGCCTTGTAGGCGGCGTACGGAAGACCGCGGCGCCGCAATTCGATGCACATTCGCCAGTGTTCCTCGTCCGACGTGGATATCTTGATCCCGTTTTCCAGCCGTAGTTTCGGCACGAGCGTGCGGTACGAGTCTTCGGAGAGCGGATTCCCTCTGATGTCCAGACGCCGTAGCCGTGAACAGTCAAGAATGGGAGTCAGGTCCTCGATGCAGTTCATCGGTGCGGTGAACCTGCTGAGAGAGGGGAGGTCTGCTATCCCGGTCACGTCCTTGAGGCTGCTGAATTCTACGACGAGGGAAGAGAGCTCTTTCAGGTCGCCGAAGCTGCTGAGGTCGATATTTTCGCAGCCGACGATCTGAACAATTTCAAGATTCGTGCAGAGAGACAGGTCTTCGAGAGTTCGGGCGTAGAGGATGTGCAGGTATGTGACTGATTGCAGCAGCTCGTCGGAAAATGGGGGTTGTTCTCCGGTCTCCTGGCTGATGGCTCGTGCTATGGACTCATCCATGGTGATGAAATCCCGGTCCCTTCCTGAGGTAGTGAGTAATGGTCAGCCGCTGATGCTTGTGAGTCGGTCCCGGAGCCGCAGTGCGTCGCAGTCGCTGCACAGCGACTCATACGCGGCCCGAGCCTGGCCGAACCAGTCGGCTGCTTCCTGGAGCAGCCCGGCCTCCTCGGCGTTGCGGCCGAGAAACTCAACGGTCCGGGCCGCCCACATGTACGCGCGGCAGGCCACGAACTGCTGGTGGGCGCTCTTGCCGAGGAGCAGGGATTCGCTGTAGTCCCCGCACTGGGCCGCAGCCCGCGACCACCACGCTTTCGCGCGGGCGACGTCGTACGGGTCGCCGGCCTCAGTGAGTGCCTGGTGTGCCTTCGCGAGCCGGGAGGCTGCGGAGGCAGGGTCGTTGCATGCCAGATCGAGCCGGCCGAGTTCGGTGTCCGTCAGCCCCACACCGCGCAAATCTTCGGCAGTGACGCGCATCCGGCGCGCGGAGATCAGGCGCCGGCGAGCTTGGGGATACCGCCCGAGCTCTCGGTACTGCACGCCTTGCTCATGTTGTGACTGGGCTGTCATCTGTGTGTCGCCGGCCTTCTCGGCCATCGATTCCACGTCCCGGAATACCTGCAGAGCCCGCTTGTGCTGGCCCGTGTTGCCGTATCCGAGGCCGAGAGTGTGCAGCAGCACCCGCTCCGCCGCGTGTTCTCCACATTGCTGTGCCGATCTCACCGCCATCTCGTGGGCTTCGATCCACCACGGATAGCGGCGGTAGTGTCGCCAGGCGGGCCACATCGCGTGAACCAACTGCCAGACACAAGCGTGCAGGTCTGCCCGGGCCGCAGCCCGGACCGCGGTCATCAGATTGGGGATCTGGCTCTCCAGCCAGGCCAGTGCCTCAAATTCCGACTCGAAGGAGAGCGGTACGGGCTGCCAGGCGGCCGTGTAGGTCCGGCGGAACTCGGCGTGGCTGGGCGTGATGAGCTGCTCGGCTGCGGAGGCGGTGGCGATCAGCCATTCCAGGGCCAGGCGCAGAACTTCCGGCTTGCTCTCCCGGTGCGCGGCGGCCTGGGCCCGGGCATGGACAAGGCCCTCATCGTCGAACACGAACACCGCTCCACGTCCGGGCTGTTCGTCGGCGCGTGTCAGGAGCTGGGCGTCCGCCAGAGCGGTCAACAGGTCCATGACGTCGGCGTGGGTGCCGTCGCATACGGCAGCGGCGAGCGCGGCGTCCACGTCCTTCACGGGCAGGAGTGCGAGGCGCTGGTAGGCGGTTGCGGCCTGGGACGGGAGGGACGCGTATGCGGCGTCGAGCGACGGGTGGGACACGGTGCTCCTGTGCAGGGCGGGTATGGGCAGGGAATCCTGGGCCCGGGCAGGGCCGGGGACCAGCGGTTCAGCGGTGCAGCGACGCGGCGAGAATTACGGACAGCGGCGCTGCGATCAGGACGGTGAGCCGCAGTGCGATCAAAACGGTTCGGGGCATCAGGTGACTCCGGTGTGGACGTAGGCGCGGCTGAGTTGTTCCTGCGCCGCGTGCACGAGTAGTTCGCGTGAGGCCGGCGGCGTGATGAGGTCCCACGTATCGGACATGAGAGTGGACAGGCGGCTGTCCGTCGGCAGGTAGAGGACACCGTCGTGCTCCGGCCGGGCGAAAACCGGGCCGGCCGGCATGCTCAGCTCGACCAGATGGCCTTGCGGCGTGGCGATCCGGCCGGGAACGACACGCACCGCACCGTCGGGCAGGTCGAGGAGGCACTGCAGCTGTGGCGCCATTACCGTGGGGGCGATGTGGTGAGCGTGGAGGATGCGCTCGTCCAGGATGTAGAGCGTGTGCGGTGAGGGCAGCGGGACGCCGGGAAGTGCGACCGAGGGGCATCCGACCGCGCGGGCGTACGCGGCGGTCTGCAGCGGCGGCGGAATCACCGCGGTGGAGAGCCACCGCACCCTTCGCGCCTGCCGGGCGCATCCGGCCAGGCGCCGGTGATGCCCGTCTGCGTTGTCCCTCGTCGCGCCCGCCGCGTCCTCGTGGGCCAGGGCGCGCAGTGCCTGCGCGTCCTCGGGACAGCGGTAGAGGTGACACAGGCGGGAGATGCTCTCGGACGTGATGCGGGCGTGGCCCGCCTCCATCGCCAGCAGAGTCTCCTCGGACACGGCCAGAAGGGCGGCGGCCTGCTCGGGCTGGACGTAGCGGCGCTCACGAGCGTCGCGCAGGTAGCCACCCGCAGCACGTACGGCAGTCATGGAAATGTCGTCCCTGCCGGAGCTGGGGCCCGGGCCTGTTGTGTAGGGGGTTCGGATCCGGCTCACCGAGCGCCTCCGGCAGGCTGAAGTGGTCGGTGGCCGAGGACCGACGCGATCAGCTCGTGCTCCCACAAGGGCAGGTGTGCGGGCACTGCCCAGTAGGCACCGTCGGCTGTCGTGCGACGGCCGGGCTCGGGCAGGCGCACCACACCGCCGCGTGCCCACAGCCGGCCCACGGCTCCGCGCCGATACGGCCCGCCTGCACCCGCTTCGGTGACCAGCACGGCTGTGCGAGCGGCGGGCAGCCCCAGGACCGGACCCCACCGGGTCACCTCGGTCCGTTCCAGCAGGGCATGGCATGCCTCGGGAGTGATCCGGACGAAGTCGTAGCCCGCACCGGCCACCTGCGTGCTTTCCAGACCGGAGCAGGCGGCGACGGGTTCGGAGCCGGGGCCCCATCGGTGGCCCGCGGGGACGATCCCCAGAGGGTCGTCCGGGTCCCGGACGGGGCGGGCGGCAGGACGGGGGAGCGGAACAGCGAGACGGGTCTCCAGACGCGGCGGCGTCACCCTGGCCTGAGCATCAAGGACGTGGCGCGCCCAGCCCTCGACCACGAGCCGGCAGTCCGTCAGACCGTGGGCCCGCAGCTCGCCGAGGCATTCCTCCACGCGGCGCTGGGGCAGACCGGTCACCGCCGCAATGTCGCGGACCAGGCGGTCCGCGGGGGTGTCCAGGACCAGCGCCCGCCATACGGTACGGACATCGTCCGCCACTTCCCACTTGCCGGGCGGTGGTGAGGGCAGCAGACGCTTCATACAGGCCTTGTGCGTCAGAGCCAGGACCGAGCCGACCTTCGCCGCCAGCAGGCAGCCGCGCAGATACTCACGTGCGGTGTCGGTGGCGATATTCATGATCGTCCCGGCCTGTTCGACCGTCAGCCCCTCCACGGCCATCAGGGCCAGTAGGTAGCGCTCACGGCCGAAGAGCGTCATCGGGTCGGAGCCTTCGTGAGGCCGGGGCTTGCCGCGGGGCACGACCGGCAGGGGGTCTGGCGGGGCCAGCACCGTGGTCTGCTCGTCCAGCACGCCGTTCTCCCAGCCCGCGAGGACCAGGCGGCAGTCGTTCATCCCCATGTCCCGCAGCCGTGCGAGCTGGCGGGCGACCTCACTCACCGCCAGCCCGGACTGTCTGCTGATCGCGCTGGGCAGACCGTGATCCGGCACATCCAGGACCAGCCCTCGCCACACGGCGGCCAGCGTCTCGGACAGGTCCAGGACCTTCGCACGCTCAGGCTGCTCCAGTACTTCTGCGCGCAGAGCCTCATGCACGAGGGCACGATGGGCTTCGACGCCGGCGACATGGCCGCACGCGCGCAAATGCGCATAGGCCGTGCTCCTACTGGTTCCGGTTGCCTGCGCGCACTCGTCGATGCTCAGGCCAAAGGCGCGCAGCTTCAGTACGCGGCGCCGTTTCCACGAAAGATTCCACGGGCAGCTCTCCTCTGGAGCGGCCCTCATATCGACGGCGCTGCCGGGATCCGTTCCTTCCTTCCCGGACAGGACCCCGTGAGCAAAGCCAAGTCGGACCAGCCCGAGCCAGGAAGTCCGGTACTTCTTCGTCAGTCCATCAAGCACGCTACGGACCTCGGCCAGCTCCACCCGGGCCATGGCAGCGAGAACGGGAATCAACTGCCCGTCCGGCACGTCCAGGCGCAACCCCGCCCACACCAGCTCCGTCACCGGATCCAGGTCGAGCACCTCGACCAGGTCGGGACGCTCCACCAAGCGAAGCGCGTGGCACACGTACAGCATCGCCCGCCGCGTCTTCACCCGCAGAGTGCCCTGCACGTTGTCGGCGTGGCCGTCTACCGAGGTGATGCCGATGCCCAGCGCCTCGGCGGCCGCACCCGGCGCCACTCCGTCGGCGAACAGCTCGATGACGCCCCGCTCACGAGGTGTCAGATGCGCGTTCTGTGGCGGCATCACGTCCTCCCCGAACACTCGGGGCGCTGCTGGGCGGCAAGTCCGTTGACAATGCCTCGGTCCGCGGGAGCGGCACGGCACACCATGCGTACGAGCCGGGACGCCACCGCGGTCGACAGGGTCATCTGGTCCTCCAGGGGCACGAGCTGCTCCGGCACCACGGTGCCGCTGGGCGGCGGGTACAGGTCGGCGTACACCCCGTACACCTCGACATCGGCGACCCACAGCAGCTGCCGTCCGCGCGTGCCCAGGACGGGGCATCTGTGCAGAGCGCACCGGGCGCACGAGCGCGGCATGTCGGTCGGGCCGGTGACGGCGGTGGGCTGTCCTGACTCCAGGAGCTGGGTCGTAGCGGGCCCTGTCAGCAGCGATCTGCGCATTTCATTCCACATTCAGATGCAAGGTCTTCAGGAAAGGTCGCGCCGGATCCGGCGCGTCTGTCGGGTCAGGAAAGGAAGCGTGAGCGCGGCGTCCCGTCGAGTGCCGCATTTCGGGCGTGGACCAGCCGTTCGCGCGATTCGGCCTCTGTCACGGACGCGCGGACAGCCCGCTCAAGGAGGCCGCCGAATCGGGACTCCGCCTCCAGCCCGCTGTGATACGTCGTGCCGTCTGCCTCCTCAATGGCGTAGAGAGCCACGCCGTCCGGCAGTACGTACTCGGTGAGTGTGGTGGGCAGGAGGAGCTGGGCGTCCAGCGGCAGAATCCGCAGTCGGATACGGCCCTGGTCGACAGCCGTGATGAGGTGCTGGATCTGGTTGGCGAAGACCGGTTCCCTCGATCCGCGGGCGAGGACGGACTCCTCCAGCACAACCATTGTGCCGGTGGCACCGATCCAGTCGGATACCCGGGGATCCGCAGGAACGTGGGAAGGAGCCACATGCTGAAGAACTCGCCGACAGCGGCCCGCCGCTCGACAGCCGCGAGGCGGTCCTCCCACCCCTGGCGCCCATCGACTGCCGCATACGGACATGGCGAAGGGAAGCGCCCCTCCACGTACCACTCAGTCTCCGAGATGAACCGGATAAACCCCTCGATGCCGGCCTCGGAGACCTTGTACTGGCCGGCCAGCAACAAGGTGGCCTCGGAGGGGGAAAGGGCCCGGCCTCCCGACTCGACACGGCTCAGGTCCGAGTGCGACATGCCCGCCCGGCCGTGGACCCCGGCTACGGACAGCCCGGTGGCGTCGCGAAGGCAGCGCATGTAGGTGCCCGCGACAACCCGCCCGGTCGGCGGGTCGGCCATGCCCAAACTGCGACGAGTGCTCATGCCGCAGCCGCCGAACTGATCGCGTGGCTCCTGGGAAACGGGCGGCGCGGCCCCACCACTCCTCCGTCCGGGAGCAGTTCACCGGTGTCGTCGAAGAGGAGGACGCCGTTGCACAGCAGGCTATAGCCCTGTTCTGGAACGTAGCGCTTCAGCCGTGCGGCGTCGCAGTCGGGAGCCGCCGCATCGGGGCAGGGAGGAGTGTGGGAACAGCCGTTCTTGGGAGGAGTTGTGTTCGGGGTTGCGGTAGTCAAGGGAGACATTCCTGTCGTCGTTGTCAGGTCGCTGATGGCGATGGCGGCGTAGGCCCCGGACCAGTCCGAGACGTGCTGCCTGGTAGTGCCTGCTTCTTCGCACGGCGTGAGCTTGGGCACCACCAGGTTGCGGCCACCGGTGGCATGAGTGATCGACAGACCCCTGTCCGGTGCCAGCGGTCTGATTGGCGGGCATGGTGCTTCTCTCTGTGCAGTGGCCGGGCCGGCTGTCTCCCGGAAGGGGAGGGGCGGGAGACAGCCGGGGCGCAGGGCTGCGGGCGGTATCGCGGGGGCCGGGACCGCCGGCAGATGTTGCGCCACCTTCTCCGGTGCCGGTTTCGCCTGCGGCCGTTGTGGTGGCCGCGCCGGTCGGAGAGGCCTCGGGAGGCCGTGTCCGCAAGGACAGCACCTTTGCGTTGCGGACACGGCTGGCTGGGATGGTCAGTGTGTTGCGGGTTCCGGGTGGAGCGCGATGGCCGCATAGGCGCCGCTGCAGTGGTCCGGGACCGGTACACGGCGCTGTGTGGGGTGGTAGTGGCTCACCGGCACGATGCCCGGGGCGCGAAGCCGCCAGGGCCGTTCTTGCGCTTCCATGAGATCGCGGATCTGTTCAGCGGTCCGCAGTCGGATGGGGAGTCCGGCCTCGATGAAGCACTTTGCCGCGGCCTTGGCTGATCCGTCGGGGGACAGGTCGGCCGTGGGATGAGTGAGCGAGAGGACGCTGCCGGGCGGCATCGAGTCGAGGATCGTTCCCACCACGTAGTGGGCGTCCGCCTCGTCCGTGATCGAGGACAGGGTGTTGTGGAGGAGCAGTCCCGTGGGCTGTTGCTGGTCCAGGTCGTGCAGGGGCAGGTCGTGCACGAGGCGGAGTACGTTTCGCAGGTCCGCGTGTAGGAAGCGGTGCCGCGTTGGCGGGTTGTCCAGGAGCGAGGGGCCGTGCTGGGTGACGTACGGGTCGGAATCGACGTGGAAGACCGTGGCGTCCGGTCCGGCGGAGACGGCTGTGTGAGGGAGGCGCGGGTTGGGTGTCGGTAGTCCGCTGCCCAGGTCGATGAACTGCCTGATTCCGAACTCACGGGCGAGCATCGTTACCGTCCGGTGCGCGTACGTGCGGTTGATCTGCACGGCTTCCTCGAACCAGGGCGCTGCGCGGAGCAGGCGCATGCCCAGGCGGCGGTCTGCGGGGTGGTGGTGTTTTCCGCCGAGCAGCCAGTCCGTGATCCTGGCGGCCGACGGGGTTGTGCCGGGAGCCGGAGCGCCCGTCGTGGCCGCGGGGGTGAGTGTTCTCATCGTGCGGCCCCCAGGACGACGTCGAGGCGGGTGGTCGTGTTGGAGATGA
The DNA here is from genome assembly GCF_055584025.1 of Streptomyces sp. NPDC104309. Classification (NCBI taxonomy): domain Bacteria; kingdom Bacillati; phylum Actinomycetota; class Actinomycetes; order Kitasatosporales; family Streptomycetaceae; genus Streptomyces; species Streptomyces sp. NPDC104309. The sequence continues at coordinate 67,681 of NZ_JBVJMV010000037.1, forward strand.
AGCTGGGTACCGGGGCGGGGTCGTCGCCGTCGGCCAGACGGACGTCCGGGTAGCGGTCGAAGAGCCGCGCGAGGGCGATCTCGCCTTCGGCACGCGCCAGGGGCGCCCCGAGGCATAGGTGGGCGCCGTGTCCGAAGGCGAGGTGCTCCTTATTCACACGCAGCAGGAGGAACTGGTCGGCGTCCGGCCCGTACTCGCCCTGGTGACGGCCGGCTGCGCTGTAGCACGCGAGGATCGGTTCACCGGCGGGGATGACGGTGCCGTCGGGGAGCGCGATGTCTTCGACCGGGTACCGCATCGGCAGGTTCGCGATGGGTGCGTCGCGGCGGAGCGTCTCCTCCACGACGTCACTCCAGGCAGCGCGATTCGCGCGGACGAGGCTGTGCTCGTCGGAGTTGGTGAGGAGGTTGCGGATCGCGTTGGTGATGAGTCCGACCGTGGTCTCGAAGCCCGCGGTGATCACCAGCAGCAGGGTGTCGACGAGCTCCTTCTCGGTCAGTGCCGTGTCCTTGTCGTCGCGTGCGGCAACCAGAGCACTGGTCAGATCGTCTCCCGGCGCCTCGCGTTTGAGCGCCACGAGGTCATGCAGCAGCGCGTAGAGCTCCGTCTGGCTGGCTTGCTGTTCGTTCCAGGTGTACGACGTCGAGAAGATCACATCGGCGAGGCGCCGGACCCGGTCGTGTTCCTGCTCGGGCAGCCCCATGAGCCGGCAGATGAAGAGGATCGGCAGGCGGCGGGCGAAGGCGGCGACCAGGTCCACCGGTTCACCGGGGCTGTGAGTGGCGTCGATGTCGTCGAGGAGTTGATCGGCTATCGACTCGATGACGGGGATCATGTCGCGCGTGCGCCGGGCGGTGAACGCCGACTGGGCGAGCTTGCGAAGCCGGCGGTGGTCCTGCCCGAACGCGGTGAACATGTTCTTGACGCTGACCCACAGCGCCAGGGGCCATGTGCCCTTCACGCGCTCGAAGTCGGGCCAGTGGGCCTCCGCGTCCTTCGAGACTCGCGGGTCGGTGAGCAACTGTCGCAGCAGCTCCGGGTCGGTGACGGCCCAGGCCTCGACGCCGAGGGCGTCGACGCGGGTGAGGGGGCCGCGGTCCCTGAGCGTGCGGTCCTCGCCAGTACGGTCGGGCGCCTGCGGGTTCAGTGCGAAAACGCTGCTGTCCATAAGGTTCTCCTCCGTGTGTGCTCAGTCGGGCAGGGGGGTTGCGAAGGTCACGGGCAGTGCGGCCAGGGCCCGGTGGAAGGGGCCCGGCCGCCAGGTCAGTTCCTGGGCCGGGCAGGCGAGGTCCATCTCGGGCAGTGCGTCCAGCACGTAGGTGATGGCGGTCTCGGCGATGAGGTAGGCGTGGGAGCGTGCCGGGCAGGCGTGCGGTCCGGCGCTCCAGGCCAGGTGTGCCCGGTCACCGGCCGTGTTGCCGAGGGCGGGGTCGTTGTTGCAGCCGGCCATGGAGATGACGACCGGTTCGTGCGCGGGCAGCAGGTAGCCGTCGAGTTCGACGGGGTAGGGCGGGTAGCTGATGCAGTAGTTGGCCAGCGGCGGGTCCCAGTACAGGACAGTGTCCAGTGCCTGGCGGACGGTGGCGCCCCCGGCGTGTACGTCTCCGCAGAACTGCTCGTCGGTCAGCACCTTGAGGATGGTGTTGTTGATCAGGTCGACCAGGGGCTCGATGCCGGCGCCGTAGAGAGTGACGAGCTGGTGGGCCATTTCCGTGTCGTCGAGCCGGGCTGCGTGCGCGATGAGACGGGAGGTGATGTCGTCGCCGGGCTGGGCGCGCCGGAACGCGACCTGGTCGGCGACCGCTTGGGCGAGAATCTCGTTGCCGCGAACGGCGTTCACGCCGTCGAAGACCTTCGCCATGCCGTCCGCGATACGGCGCCCGATCGCGTCGGGACAGCCCAGCAGGTCGCTCAGGACACGGAAGGTGAGGGGCCAGGCGAACTCGGCGAGCAGATCGGCGCGGCCGGCCTTACGGAACCCTTCGATCAGGTCGTCGGCGGTCTTCTCGACGAGGGCGAGCAGTGCGTGCTGATCGACCGCTCCGAGCGCGGAAACGTTGGCGTCCCGGTAGCGGGCGCGTTCGGGCCCGGCAGAGCGCAGGGCGTTGGGCCGCCATTCCATCATCGGCCTGACCGGGCACGTGTCCGGGATCGTCTGCTGCCAGGTGCGGGGGTCGGCCGGGAACCGCGCCTCGTCGTGCAGGATGCGCCGGGCCTGGCCGTAGCCGATGACGAGCGTCGCCGGCACACCAGGGGCGAGAGCGACCGGGGCGAGGGGACCATGGGTCTGGCGCATGCTGTCATAGGCGGCGTGCGGCGTGGCGGCGAACCCGGGTTCGTACATCGCGACACGGGCCGAGGATGCCTCGGAGGAGGGCGGGGTCATGGGGTGAGGCTCCAATGGGAGGCGTCGGCAGAGATCAGGTGCTCGAAGACCCTGATCAGGGCTTCCATGCTGGAACGGCGGTCACGGGCGTCGCACTCGATGAGCAGGACGTCGTCCTCCAGCGCGAGTGCCTGACGGATCTCGGCGTCCGGGAATGTGGGCGCGCCGTCGAAGCAGTTGATCGCCACCGCGTACGGGACCCCCAGTTCGTCCAGCAGACTGAGCGCGTCGTGGGAGGCGTTCAGGTCCCGGGTGTCGACCAGAACCAGGACGACCAGCGCCCCCTCGATCAGGTCCTCCCACATCTCACGGAACCTGATCTGCCCGGGCGTGCCGAATACATAGACGACGAGGTCGTCGCTGATGTGGAGGCGCCCGAAGTCGATCCCGACGGTGGTTTGGGTCTTGCCAGGGGTCTTGCCCAGGTCGTCCACCCCGGCACTGGCCTGGGTGATCGTCTCCTCCATGCGCAGTGGCCGCACCTCGGAGACGGCGCTGACAAAGGTCGTCTTACCGACCCCGAGCCCGCCTGCGATCGCGATCTTCAAAGACCGGATGGCGGTCGTGTGGACGGGTTCAGACCTTGGCGCGAAGTCCACGGAGCACATCCTCCAGAGTGCGGGTGTGGGGCTGGTCGGGACGGGAGTTGATCGGGGTGGCCAGGTGGCCGCTGTCGAGCAGATCGGACACGATGATGCGGACCGTGGACGGCGGCAGGTCCAGGCCAGCCGCGATCTCGACCACCCCGAGAGCGCCCCGTGCTCTGCCGACCAGGGCCATCACCCGGCGGGAGTCCGCAGGCAGGGCCGCGTCCGGGGCGGCCGCAGCCCGCACCAGGGATTCCAGGCGGACGTCGGGCCGCGTCGGACGGACCCGCCCGTTGGTGCGGACGTAGGGCCTGACCATGTCCGGATCGCGCCGCGGGCCCGTCACCTCTCTGGCGCTTCCGCGACCGTTTGCCTGTCAGCGACCGCCATCTCGTGCTGGACGCGGTCGGCGAGCCGGAGCATCTCCTCGGTGATCGCGGCGACATCAACATCCAGGGCGGTGGTCTCCACCCCGAGCAGCATGTTGTGCCCGGCCCGCGTGACCAGGTACAGGTGCCCGTCGGTTTCGATCACCACTTGGCGGAGGCCGCCTCCGCCGGACAGCTCGGCGTATGACAGCGCGGCCGCGCGGAGGGCCGCGGTGAACGCGGCGAGCTTCTCGGCCCCTTCCTGACCCAGAGTGGATGTCCGGGACGACAAAAGGCCATCGCTGGAGATCAGGAGCGCACCCCGGATGCCGGCGACGCCCGCGAGCTGTCCGTCGAGCAGCCAGCCGAGTGGGTTGGAGTGCGTGTCTGCGTAACCGGTCATGCGGGATCCATACCGTTCGTTGTGGGGGTCTGACGGGCGCGCCGGGTGCCTGCGGCCCAGGCGGCGGCCACGCTGGGGCGGCCGGGCCGCGCCGGCTGTCCGTCACGGGCGGGCTGTTGCGCTGCCTGCGCGGAGCGTGCTGGTGCGGTGCGCCGTACGGACAGTCCGCTCGCGGTGGTGGCCGCAGGTGGCTCGGGCACCGCCCGCAGCAGGGCCGGGGCCTCCGGGACGGGCGTATGAGGCGGCAGTTTGGTGAGCAGGTCCTTGGGGATGAAGACCGTTGCTCTGGTGCCCATGCGGGCGTTCGGCGCCTCTACTTCGACCCGGAACCCGTATTCGCGGGACAGGATCGCGGCCACTGGGAACCCGGTCCGCGGGTGCGCACCGAGGCGGGTGACGTCGCCCGGCCGTTCGCCGGCCAGGATCTGCCGTGCTTCGACGAGCTGTTCGGGGCTCATCTGGAGTCCTGAGTCGTCGACTATTACGGTGACACCGTGGTGGCCATCCCGCAGCATGACGTCCACCGTCGTCGGTGAGTACCGCAGCGCGTTGTCGAGCAGGACCGCGAGTGTGTGTACGAGCGGGCCGACTTGGCGGCTGGTCAGCGAGATATCGGACTCCTCGTGCCGGATCCGCTCGTACCCCTCCACATACCCCATGGCTGCGCGCAGCACGTCCGTCAGCGACGTGGCCGGCCAACGCCGCGTCAGCTTCCCGCCGCTGAGCACCACATAACTCTGGCCTGCGAGCAGCAGCTGGTGGCCGAGCTGATCGATGCCCACCCACGCCGCGTAGTCGTCGTGTCCAGCGGGCTGCCGGATCCCGTCGCTGATCTGCTGGCTGACCTTGGAGGCTGTCGCCACCAGGGAGGACGCGACGCTGCGCACCGCTGCCCGGGTCGCCTCCTGCGATGCCCTGCGGGCTTCGGCCGCATCGGCGCGGGCCTCTTCCCGGACCTCGGTGATCCGCGTGCTCGCGGCCAGCTGCTCGTCGTGCTGCACCTGCCGGACAGCACGGGCCAGGGCCTCGGCCACCTGCCGCAGCCGGTTCGCCACCACCGACCCGGTGATCCCCTTGGGCATGGACAAGTCGGCGCCGTGACCTTGCCCGGTCCGCGCGGATGCCGCCTGCAGCGCGGGAATCACGTCGGAGGCCAGCTCGGCGAGCACCCTCTCGACCGCCCGCATCTGCTGCTTGGTCGTATCAGCGTGTCGACGCAGCCGGTCTGCCCGCCGCCGCTCTGCTCTCGCCTTTTCCCGGTAGTGCCACGCCGTGCCGCCGCCTGCCAGGGCCAGCGCCGACGGCACCACTGTGATGGCGTGCTGTATCAGAGTGCTCATGCGACCATCACCGGCGCCGCATGCGTCAGCTCGCCCACAGGGACGGCGCACTCGACCAGGCCGAGCAGGGAAAATGTTTCGAGGATGAGGGAATCATCGAAAAAGCGGCGCTGGTCCGTGTAGGGGGCCGGGACGCCCGGGGGAGTGGCGGGAGCACTGCGCCAGAATCCGTGGTCCTCGGTGCCGGACAGGCCGGCAACGACGGCGGCCGAGCTGAAGTACTCGACACGCGCAGGGCGGCTGTTCATGGTGTCCGATCTGTAGCGGGGGCCCTGGGGGCGGCGTGCGGTAGCGGACGGAGTGGATCGCCGGCCGGGAAGGTCCGTCGCGGCCGGCGTAGAGGAAGGCCCTGGTGCGGAGCGGGAACCGGCGTGTGGCCGTGTGCCGAGGAGTACGACTGCTCCTATGGCGGCCACGACCAGGCTCGTGAGGATCTCGCCGGTGCGGGGCATCGGTGCCGCAGAACGGATCCGGCGGTGATCAAGGCGAGCATCGCGAGGGCGAAGGGCGAAGACAGCGACGCAGGCCTTGCGACGGCTTGCGCGCCGGACTCCCCGTTGCCCGGGCGCGTATGACTGTTCAGGCATGACATACCTCCCGCACGGACGGGTCGGACAGTTTCCCCACACCGCGGGCCAGTCGGGAGCGCTGCGTATTGATCGCCGAGTGCAAAGAGCCCGAGTTGGTGGTCCCTGCGCGAGGACCAGGGCCGAGCTGTTCCACCCAGATAAACGACGATGCGCAGTGCTTGCTGTAGCTCTGCCCGCACTTGATCGTCATGACTGTGGTGTGAGGGCTGTACTCGTCGCGCGTGGAATCCCACAACGTGTCAGCGGTTCCGGAAGGGACTGGAATCAGGAGTCTGGCGTGCCGGCGGCAGACCATGTACGGACCGACCGCCTCCCCGGTCTCAACGAGGTGGGCGACCGCGTACAGGCCCAAGCCCAGACCGAGGTGGACCAGGTCGAAACGCTCCGGAAGTTCGGGAGCCTCGCCGAAATGCACCATCACGGGGTGATGAGGGCGAGTGCTCATCAGGGGAATCATCAGCTCTCCGGTTTTGACGGGACGGGCCCGTCGCGGGTTTTCGATCACGGTGGTCGCCGAGCGGCCGCCGTTCTGAGCAGGACGTCTGCCCCAGCCGGCCGACGGGAGCGAGGCCGGAACCGTAGGCGGGCGCGGCTGTCGTTTACGCAGCGCTGTGAACCGGGCAGGGGGCCGATGGCCCGTCTGATCGATCAATGACTGCAACTCCCCGTCCGGGCACCGTAGATGGACACGCGGCTGAAGGAAGCCGACAGCCCGCGTTGTCTGCTTAGCCGGCTTCCGGGTCGCGCCCGGTGCCTGTGCCCACGGTCCCGTCCGTGGTCCCTCGGAACCGATCTGCATGAGGTGGCCACGAAGGGGCTCGGTGAGGTCCGCCGCGTCCTGAGCGGAGGCTGGGGCCGAGGCGCCCTTGCTCAAAACGAGAGCGACGGTCTCGGGCGCTGCGACGGCCGATTCCCGGGCGTGCCCCTTCCCATGACCGTGGCTGGCACGCGACGTGGCACCAGGCGATGCAGGGATGAAGCGAGAGGCCACTGAGCGAAGAAGCACGGGCTGCCTCCTTGGGGCGAATCGGATACCGGAAAGCCACGAACGTCGTTGGCGGAGCGCGTGAGGATGTGAACAGGCCCTGGGAACAGCTACGTTGAGAGAACCGTGAAACACCGTTGGTGGGCAGCCCCGGAGCGAGGGCAACCCCGTCAAAGGCGTCAAAGATCGTTTTGAGGTCAGGGATCGTCCATGGCTCGTACGCGCAACGCAGCGCTGGCAGCTCGAATCGCGGAGACCGGCTGGTCGCAGCCGAAGGCCGCCGCCGCCGTCCTCCGGGTCGCTCAGGAATCCGGAGCCACCGAGCTGTACGGCATCAGCCGGTCCCACATCGCCATGTGGGTCCAAGGGACGCGCCCCAGCGGGCCGGCACCACATATCCTCTGCGAGACGCTGACGCGGAAGCTCGGCCGCCCCATCACCCTGGGCGACATCGGACTGACACCAGGCTCGCACCAGGTTGCGGGCGACAGTTCCGACTGGAGCGCCAACACGCAGACCATGCTGGCCGAGTTGGGAAGAGACGACCTCGACATGCTGCACAGACGCCAAGTACTGGCCAGCACCGCCTACTCCGTGGCTGGACTGGCCATCCCCAGCCCCGCGTGGTGGGAGCAGGCCCCCGACACGACCACAGGACGCCACGCGAAATCGACCCAGGCCCTCACCACAGCGGACACCGACGACATCCGCCAGACCACCACCTTCTTCTCCGCCCGCGACCAACAGCGCGGAGGCGCCGCCGGCCGCTCCGCACTCGCCGCACACCTCAGCCTGGAGGTCGCCCCGCTCCTCGCCCGGCGCTTCCCCAGCGAACAAATCCGCCGCGACCTGTACTCCGCCGTCTCCGAGATGGCCTACCTCGCCGGATGGATGGCCTTCGACGCCTCCGAACACCGACCCGCACAGCGCTACTTCACCCTCGCGGCGAAACTCGCCGCCGAGGCCAGCGACGGTCCCCTCGCCGGACACATCCTGCGCGCCATGGCGCACCAGGCCGTCGACCTCGGACACCCCCGTCAGGCCCTCGACCTCGCCTCCGCATCCATGGACCCGACACGCTACGGCCGGGCGAGCTGGCGAGAGAAAGCGCTGCTGGGCATCGTCCACGCCCGGGCCCTGGCCGCATCCGGCGACCGCACCGGCACCCTCACCGCGATCAGCCGCGCCGAACGAGACCTCGGCCGCCACACCGGAGACGCCCCGGACCGGGTCGGCTTCTTCGCCGAGGCATCCCTCGCACACGAGACCGCCTGTGCCCTGCGAGACCTTGGCAACCCCCGCGACGCCGAGATCCACTTCAAGCGCAGCGTCGCCACCCGGCGCCGCCAGCTCTACGCCCGCACCCACAGCGTGACCCTGGGCTACCTCGGAGCCGTCCAAGTCCGCCAAGGCCGCCTCGACGAGGCATGCCACACCTGGGCCCAAGCCCTGGACGCCATGACCGGCATCCACTCCGGCCGCACCCGCGACATCCTTGTGCGCATGCAGCAAGACCTCTCCCCGGTCCGCCAACGCGGAAGCCGCCACGTCGCCGAACTCGACCAGCGCGCCCGCGAAATGCTGCGCACCATAGGCTGACCGGACCACGCGACCGGCCCCCCACCGCCACGCACCGGCGGTTGTGGGCACAGAGAAGGAACGACAGTGACGACAGAGAAGTCGATCGAGATCACGCCGATTGCCACCGTGGTGGGTGGCCATACCGAGGTTCTGGACGACTACCAGGGGAGAACCGAGGCGATCATCCGGCTCCACGACACTTACCCGGTCGAGACCCTCCAGGGCATCGGGGACTTCAGCCATCTGACAGTCACGTGGCACTTCCACCTCGCGCGCCCCGAGGACGTGCAGCTCCACGCACGCAGCCCGCGCGGCAACCCCCGATGGCCCCAGACGGGAACGTTTGTCCACCGCAACCACCGACGGCCGAACCAGCTCGCGATCAGCTACCCGCGCCTGCTCGGCGTGGACGGGCGGGACCTTCTGGTATCCGATCTCGACGCGGTCGACGGCACCCCGGTGATCGACCTGGCGCCCTACTTCGCGGAGATGGGACCGCGCGGCCCTGTAGGGCAGCCTGCTTGGCCCGGTGAGATGCTCACGCATTACTGGGCCGACGCCAGCAGCCGGTAACTCGCCCATGGTCCCAGAGGTACGGTGCTTGCCCTTGAGCGCTGGCTGCTCTGACGAAGGCAGCGACAACCGCTGGCTCAACCTCACCTCAAGGCCTTGTGTCTGAGGCCAAACAGCACGACAGGCTCGTGCTCCGGTCAGGACGGGATGAGCCCGTCGGAAGTATTTGGTCACCGCTGCCGCCGGGTGACCGTGGTATCGAACGAAGTGTCGAGTGGGTGGTTCGGCCTGTTCACCGCCGCCGCTTCCCGCCCGGAACCCAGCGGCCCGGGCACGGGCCGCGCACCGTTCATCTCAGCGAGCACCGTCTGCAACTGGAGGGCCAGCTTCCGCAGATGGACACGCGACTGCAGGAAGTCGTCGGACGGAGGCGCCTGCTCGGCCAGCTGCCGGACATGGTCCAAAGCCTGAGCCCACGGTCCTGTCTGCGGCCCCTGGGCGGCGAGTTGCATCAGGTGGCCGCGCAACCGGAACAGGAGGTCCTGTACGTCCCGTTGCGTCTCCGGAACGGGGGCTGCGTCATCGAGGACCAGGGCGATGGTCTCTGCGGCGCACGCAACCGCCGACCGGACGACAGGGCTCGGCTCGTTCCTGCTCGGGAACCGGTCCTGCACCAGGCCGACGGCACGCGCAACTCGTTCCCGCACACGCAGCCCCCACGAGCCCATGCCCGGACGGACGCCGAAAGACCCCACCGCGGCAACGGATACGGTCCACGCCGTGCCGCGCTCTGCGTCGACGGCCGGCCGACGGTTTCGCCTGGGCCCGGCGAAGGGCCAGGCAGCACGATCGGACATGAGCATCCTCAATGCAACGTAAGAAGAAGGAAGAAGAGGGGGATAGCCACCGGGGCGGGTGAGGCTGGGCCGCAACCCGCGGAGGACGGCGTACGGACCGCCACGCACCAGCCCCGGTGGCCGGTCTGAGGGGCTACGGCTTACAGCCGCCGAACAGCCGCAGCGCGTCACCTACACACCCAACGAGCTCGGTGCCGTCGAGTAGTGGACAAGGGGCCTCGGTACAGGCTTCCCACGGAGGGGTGTCCCATCGCCAGCCGGATGAGGGCGGAAGGACCAGACGCCCTCCTGCCCCGGATTCGACCCGGACGTTCTCGATCTCGGCAAATGCCCTGCCGGTCCCGGCCTGGATCAGGAAAGTGGCCTGGTCGTGAGGCGCGATCAGACAGGGCACCGGCCCCATGTCCCGTCGTCCGAGCAGAACCATGGCCTCCAGACCGACCACGCGCGGAACCGTCACGGCATCCATGGCAGAACAGGTCGTGGTCAGCGGGATGCGCGGATCCTTCACCAGGGCTGCGGCAGCACGGTCCGGCGAGACGAACGTCGATTCGACGAGCAGGGGCCAACCCAGAACCCGCCCATATGCCTCGACCGCCGCCCCCACGTCCCAAGCCTTCGGAGGCCAGCTCGCAACCGCCTTCATGCCGTCCTCCTGCCGTCGCCGTCGGCCACGGGCTGGCCCAACGGAACCCCTGCTTCAGTGATCCTGTTGAGTGCGAGCCGGAGGCAATCCGCAGGAGGCAGAAGGGTGTCCACAACGATCTTCGGCTCCGGAATCGGCTCCGCTGGCTCGACGAGCCGTCCGGGCAGAGCCTGGGAACCGTCCGCTTGGTTGCCACGCTGGGCGGCCACCGCGTCAGGACAGACACACTCGATGATGTGGAGCGCGTGGCCGATGCCGGCGGCGAACCGGCGTAGGGACAGGACATCACGGATCCGGGTAAGGGGGCGGCCGTCAAGCACGATCACGGTTCCGGGTCTTCTATCGAGCTGCCACGCAGCAGCTTGGAGGAGCCACTCGTACAGTCTGTCGTTCAGTTCGGGTGAAGCCGTGACCAGATCAGGGAAGAGCACCCGTCGTAGCGCTGCCTTGTCGAGCAGGGCTCCGGGGGCGGCTTCGGCGAGGGCCCGAGCGAGGGTGGACTTGCCGGTGAGGGGGCGACCGCCAAGGGCGACGATCATGCACACTCCTGTCAGCACTGAAGTCACGTCTGTGCGCCGGTCATGCATGCTGGGCCAGCGGATCGGGCCGGTCTGCCAACTGAGCCTGAGAGCAGTGGCGGAAGACCAACGAACGACTATTTCGGCCCCGTCCCCGTGCGGCAGTGCCACACGGAACTGCCGGTTCAACAAGGCTGTCAACACGTCCACCTCCCGGTTCTGGGTCGCGGGCGCCGTACCTCTGCGCGTCGGCACAGGGGCACGGCACCCGCAGGCTCGCCGACCACGACAGGGCAGGTCCTCCGGCCGACGAGCAGCTTCTCGGGCTTCCGAGATCAGCAAGATTCGCCCTACGCCCGTCGTCGAGCAACCGTGACGGTTCACTGATCAGTGACTTCGGAGGCGAAAGGTCACTGATTTGGACACTGATCCGTGAAGAAGTCACTGTTCTCACGCATAGTCGATACGCCGCCACTACGCTCTTGGAAAGCGAGCCGGACAAGGAGGGCTGATGGAGCGCACATCTCACCGCCCATCCTGTGCGAAGCGGTTACGGCTGGAGGGCATCCGCCGCGGTGAATCCTTCAACGGGATCGCCCAGACCATCCACGACCACTGTGCTGTATCCCGCTTGCGCGCTCAGCGTCTCGCTCGCGGGCTGACGTTGAAGAACGCCGCTGAGGGCCTGAACTCCCTCAGCGTGAGCCGTCAGGACGCACCCCGGGCCGATGGCGATCAACTGGGGCACTGGGAGACCGGCCGCCATCAACCACGCCCTGCGACGCTGGGGTTGCTGTGCGAGTTCTACGAGTGCACGCCTCAGGGCCTGGGGTTCGGAAGCGCAGCGGCTGCAGTCCTACCCTCATCCTTTGCCCTCGTCGTGGCAGGACCGTCTCCATGTCCGCCGACCGCTCTTCGGGAGCCTTTCGCCACTGACTCTCTGGAACAGCAAGTCGATGCAGCCCGGCGCTCAATGGACCGCACCCTAGCGGTGGGTACCGTCAGCGCGAACCAACTGGACCAGCTCGATGAGCAGGTACTTTGGACCCGAGAGCAGTACGTTTACACGCCGCCTGCCCCAATGATCAAGGCTCTCCTCGGCCACCTGAGGGATGTCGAGGACCTGGCTGGCCACCGGCAGCCGGCCACCGTCCAGGTTCGGCTGTCTGAGCTGACTGCCATGCTCTCCACCCTCATGGCCGATGCACTCATGAAACTGGGACACCTGACCAGCTCGCAGAAGTGGTATGCCACGGCACGGAACGCCGCGGACGACAGCGGCAATACAGAGCTTCGAGCCCGGGTGCGGGCACAAGCCGCGATGCTCCCCTTCTACTACGGCCCCCTCGAAGCGGCAGTAACTCTCTCTCGAGAGGCACGCATGATCTGCCGCGGCCGGCCTAGCGCCACTGCAGCCTTCGCCTCGGCGGCCGAGGCACGCGCACTGGCGAAGATGGGAGATGCCGAGGGGGCGGAGCTCGCCCTCCGGTACGCTGCCGCCGCCTTCGAGCAGAGCGGAGCCGGCGGCCCGACCGACAACGATGCCTTCGGCTTCCCAGAGAGACGATTCAGGCTTTACGAAAGCGGGACTCTTACGGCCCTTGGCCGGACGAGTCAGGCACGGCGCGCGCAGGAGGCGGCGCTCCGCCTCTACCCGACGAAGACCGGTATCGATCCGGCACTACTCAACTTCGAGACAGCCCTATGCCTGGCGCGTGATCGCAACCTGACCGAGGCGTGCCAACTAGCCAGTGCCACCTTCCTGCGAATTATCCCCGAGCACCGCACGCCAATCGTAGAGGAGCGGGCCCTGGAGGTCATCGGAGCCCTCCCACCTGGTGCGCAGGCCGGCCGTGCGGCGCGGGAACTCCGCGAGATCCTCGCACTTCCTCCCGGGCAGATGTGACAGCAAGGCGGATCGTCGGCGAGCCTGGACCTCATGACACAAGCGGCGCCCGGCGGGTTCGACCAGTCTGAAATGCATGAAGTCCTGGAGCGGGGGTGCATGGCCGTTGGCCTTGACTTCTCTGACGCTCGCCTGCTTCGAGGACACACCAACGCGGTAATCCTTCTCGAAAAGGCAAACGTAGTAGTCAAGATCGCGCGGCGAGGATCCCGTATAGACGACGTGGCCCGGACGGTCGCGTTCGTTCGCTGGCTCATGGACGCTGGCTTTCCCACCGTCCCCCTACATCCCGATGCCGTCGACCAGCCTGTTGTCATAGGCCAACATGCCATGACCTTCTGGAAGTACCTGCCCCAGCCGAGCCAACCAGTCGCCGCTGCCCAGCTCGCCAAGCCTCTGCACGCCCTTCACACGCTGACCACGTTGCCCGTGGTGCTACCAGTCCACGACAACCTCGCGGCGATCCGCCGGTCGCTCACAGCGATCACCTGCCTTCCCGAAGAGGCTCTGTCGTTTCTGGCCGAGCACGCCGACCAGCTCGAGTTGGAACTCAAGGCGGTGGAGTTTGAGCTGCCGGAGGGGGTGATCCAAGGTGATCCACAGCATCGCAACGCCCTCCATACACGGAGCGGTGAAGCCGTGCTGTGCGACTGGGACACGGTTGCGACCGGACAGCCGGAGTGGGATCTGGTCACCGTGGAGGTCCACTGCAGGCGCTTCGGACACGGAGAACAACACTACGCGGCCTTCGCCGACGCCTACGGGTGGGACGTCACGAGGTGGCCGGGTTACCAAACTCTGGCTGCGATCCGTGAACTACGAATGATTACGACGAACGCGCGGAAGGTTCATCACGCCCCGAGCAGCCTGCAGGAGGTCGTGCGGCGCGTGGACGGTCTCCGCCGTCACGACGGGCTCCTGCAGTGGAACATTCTCTGACTCCGGCACATCATGTGGGCACCGTTCCGTCATGGTGCGCACCGAGGAAGCGGTGATTATCTACGCCCGGTCGGGCAGGGCAGGAGATCCGCCGGCCCTGCGCTCTGGCGTAGGTCGGCACGAACCAGCGATGCAGAAGGTGAGAAGTCGCTACCGTGGGTGTAGGCGAACGTGAGGGGGCGGGCCGTGCCGACGCAGGTAGTGGGATTCCGGCTGGGCAATGACACCACCGGTCGACAAGTGACGGTGCTCGTGTCTGAATCCGGTGTGCTCTACCGCTCGCACGGGCTCTACGGACAGCTGGCGAAGCTGGCCCACCCCGAAATCCCGCACGTTCTCACTCATCCGAACGTTTCCCTGTTTCAGGGCGAGCATCCTCTGAGCCGGCCGATCGCCGAACTGCGTCTCCACCACACCGGCTACACAGAGAAGGGATACACCCGGGCGCTGATCCCGCCCGGCGCCGTAACACTCCCCGTCGACGAAATGCTGCCACCGGTTCTGTCCGGTCGGCCTGAGCTCCCGCACCGCGAGCTCACCGATGCCTTCATCGGAACGGCGCCGCCTGCCGGTGGCACACTTGAGGAAGCGATCCGGGCGTTCAGGACCTCTCTCGGCCTCCCGAGCCGACCTGAGGTTCCCCCGCAACGCGGGAGTGGCTGACTAGCTGATCAGAGCGGGTTGACGTGGTTTCAGGTTCACTTGTTCGGTCGCTGCCTGGTCGGCGTAGTACTTCTCCTCGAATTCGATCGGGCTGAGGTAGCCCAGCCGTTTCTGGATGCGGCGGGGGTTGTAGAAGCCGTCGATGACCCTGTTGCCCAATTGATCTCAGGCCGCGAGCTCGAGAGCTGCCAGCCGGGAGGTCCGGGTCCCGGCAAGAGGAGTCTCGTTCCACCA
>NZ_JBVJMV010000038.1:0-49098 GCF_055584025.1 Streptomyces sp. NPDC104309
AACTGCAGCTACTGCTCGCAGCCTGGACCGGCGCCTGCCCCACCTGCCACCGCGACATACCAGCACTCGCACCAACCTGACCAAGCCCTACTAGGACTCCGCCGGCCACCTGGATAGAGGCCGCCGGACCTGCGACGACCTCCGGGTCGTCACGGCGGTGGACTACTGTGCGCCCAAGGATCACGGTTGTATGTGACGCATAAGACATCTGGCCAGAACCCCCTATCGGGAACCGAGTACTGGTGGGTAACGTCCGGGCAGTCCAGTCGTGCTCACCCCCACTGAGCACTTGCCATTCTTGGACCGCAGCCGGTGCGTCACACAGAGCCGTGGCACCGGAGCCCGATGAGGAGCAGCAGTCTTGCGCGAGTTCAGCCTTCCGGCCCTGTACGAGGTCCCCTCGGACGGCAACCTGACGGATCTCATCCGCCGCAACGCCGCTCAGCATCCGGACGTCGCGGTGATGAGCCGCAAGGTGGCGGGCGGGTGGGCCGATGTCGACGCCGCACAGTTCCTGGCCGAGGTCAGAGGCGTCGCCAAGGGTCTGATGGCTGCGGGGATCGAAGCGGGCGACCGGGTGGCCCTGCTCTCCCGTACGCGCTACGAGTGGGTCCTGTTCGACTTCGCGATCTGGAGCGCCGGCGCGGTCACCGTGCCGGTGTACGAGACGAGCTCGCCCGAACAGATCCAGTGGATCCTCGGTGACTCCGGTACCACCCTGTGCGTCGTGGAGTCCGAGGCGCACCAGGCCTCCGTGGTCTCGGTCCAAGCGGATCTGCCGGCCCTGAAGGGCATCTGGCGGATCGACGACGACGCGGTCCGCGCCCTGTCGGCGATCGGCGAGGACATCTCGGACGCGGCCCTGGACCTGCGGATGGTGAGCGCCAAGGCGGACGACCCGGCCACCATCGTCTACACCTCGGGCACCACCGGCCGCCCGAAGGGCTGCGTGCTCACGCACCGCAGCTTCTTCGCGGAGTGCGGCAATGTGGTGGAACGGCTGAAGCCCCTCTTCCGTACCGGCGAGTGCTCGGTGCTGCTCTTCCTGCCCGCCGCGCATGTCTTCGGACGGCTGGTCGAGGTGGCCTCGGTGATGGCCCCGATCAAGCTCGGCTGCGTGCCGGACATCAAGAACCTCACCGATGAACTGGCCTCGTTCCGGCCGACGCTGATCCTCGGTGTTCCGCGCGTCTTCGAGAAGGTCTACAACGCGGCGCGTGCCAAGGCGCAGGCCGACGGCAAGGGCGGGATCTTCGACCGGGCCGCGAGCACGGCGATCGCCTACAGCCGCGCGCTGAGCACTCCCCAGGGCCCGTCCATGGGCATGAGGTTCAAGCACAAGCTCTTCGACCGGCTGGTCTACGGCAAGCTGCGGGCCGTGCTCGGCGGACGCGGCGAGTACGCGATCTCCGGCGGCGCACCGCTGGGCGAGCGGCTCGGCCACTTCTACCGCGGTATCGGCTTCACCGTCCTGGAGGGCTACGGCCTCACCGAGACCTGCGCGGCCACCGCCTTCAACCCGTGGGACCGGCAGAAGATCGGTACGGTCGGTCAGCCGCTGCCCGGCTCGGTCGTCCGGATCGCCGACGACGGCGAGGTGCTGCTGCACGGCGAGCACCTGTTCACCGGCTACTGGAACAACGAGACGGCGACGGCCGAGGCGCTGGCCGACGGCTGGTTCCACACGGGCGACATCGGCACGCTCGACGAGGACGGCTATCTCGCGATCACCGGCCGCAAGAAGGAGATCATCGTCACGGCGGGCGGCAAGAACGTCGCTCCGGCGGTGATCGAGGACCGCATCCGCGGGCACGCCCTGGTCGCCGAGTGCATGGTGGTCGGTGACGGCCGGCCGTTCGTGGGCGCGCTGGTCACGCTGGACGAGGAGTTCCTGGGCCGCTGGGCCGACGAGCACGGCAAGCCGGCCGGTTCGACGGCCGCGTCGCTGCGCGAGGACCCGGAGCTGCTCGCCGAGGTACAGCGGGCGGTGGACGACGGGAACGCGGCGGTGTCCAAGGCGGAGTCGGTGCGCAAGTTCCGCGTCCTGGCCTCTCAGTTCACCGAGGAGGCGGGCCACATCACGCCGTCACTGAAGCTGAAGCGGAATGTGGTGGCGAAGGACTTCGCGGACGAGATCGAGGCGATCTACCGGGGCTGACGGCCGGTTGCCGCAACCGCGGGCCGCACACCGAAGCCGATATCCCTTGGCCGGAAAACGACCTTGTGTCGCGCATCGGCCGGCGCAAGGGTCTGGATCACACCACTGATCCACCGTTCAGGGGGACTCCCCTGCGTGTTGCCTTCAAGCGGGCCGGCCCCATCATGACCACGGCCGTCTCCGCCTTCGTGGCGGTGTCCGCCACGGCCCAGGCCGCGGCCATCGCGGCCGGCCGATCCGGGGCAGCGCCGCGGGCAAGTGCGTGAAGTACGGGGGCACGGTCAACAGCGGTCCGGACGGACAGGCAGGCGCCGACGCCGACGGCGGACGCATGGGCTGGGGCAGCTGCGGCTGGGACACCGCCGCCTCCACCGGCCGGACAGCGACACCGCTGTCCGGCCGCGGTACGGGAACACCACCGCTCACCGGACGGGGCCGGTTCGGGCGGGCCTGAACGGAACCGGCCGGAGCTGCCTCAGAGCAGCGCCTTGAGCCTCTCGGCCAGCAGGTCCCAGCGCCACTTCTCCTCGACCCAGGCCCGCCCCCGCTCCCCCATCCGCCGCCGCAGCTCCGGGTCGCGGAGCAGGGTGACGATCCGGTCGGCCGACTCCTCCACGGAGCCGCCGCGCACCACCCACCCGGTCTCGCCGTCGAGCACGGCGTCCGGCGCGCCGCCCGAATCGCCCGCCACCACCGGCAGACCGGTCGCGGACGCCTCCAGGAAGACGATGCCGAGGCCCTCCACGTCGAGGCCGCCGCGACGGGTGCGGCACGGCATCGCGAAGACATCGCCCGCGCCGCAGTGGGCGGGCAGCTCCTCCCACGGCACCGGCCCGGTGAAGCGCACCGAGTCACCGACCCCCGTCCGGGCGGCCAGCCGCTTGAGCTCCTTGGCGTACGGTCCGCCGCCGACGATCAGCAGCACCGCGTCCGGTACCTGCGCCAGGATCGCGGGCATCGCGAGAATCAGCGTGTCCTGGCCCTTGCGCGGCACGAGCCGTGACACGCAGACGACGACGGGCCGGTCCGAGAGTCCGAGCCGGGCCCTGATCAGGTCCCCGCCGGAGTCCGGGTGGAAGGTCTTCTCGTCGACGCCGGGCGGCACCTGGACCATGCGGCTCGCCGCCTCCGGGGTGAGCGCGGTGGCGATCCGGGAGCGGGTGTACTCACCCAGATAGGTGATCGTGTCCGTGGTCTCGCCGATCCGGCCCAGCAGTTGGCGGGCCGCGGGCAGCTGGGCCCAGCCCGCCTCGTGTCCGTGCGTGGTGGCGACCAGCCGACGGGCGCCGGCCCTGCGCAGCGCCGGTGCCATCAGCCCGAGCGGGGCCGCGGCGCCGAACCAGACGGACCCGCAGCCGTGTATGCGCAGCAGGTTCACCGCGCGCCGGGTGACTCGTGGGGTCGGCAGCAGCATCGTCGCGCGGTCGCGGACGACGGTGAAGGGCTGCTCCGCGTCGAAGGCGGCGGTGGCGGCGACGCCTTCGGGGCCACGCTTCCAGGTGGAGGCATATACGACGATCTGTCCGGGGTCCAGGCGCAGTGCCATATTGTGCAGAAATGCCTGGATGCCACCGGGGCGGGGCGGGAAGTCGTTGGTCACGATCAGGGTCTTGTCCATCCGGTCCGACAGTACCGGGCATTCGGGTCGGAATGGCCCGCGCACCGACATGGCGGGCATCATGACCCCTCGTACGAGTACCCACCGACGAACGGATGAGGCGGTCATGACGGGATCGGCCGGCGCGCGGCCCGCTCTCGCGGTGTGGGTCCTCACCAGGGTCGCGCTGCTGCTCTGCGTCACCAAGGTGATCGCGCTGCCGGGCCCGGACGTGACCAGTGACGTCTCGGTGATCTACCACGGCTGGTCCGAGGTCCTGAAGAGCGGTACGTATCCCCGGTCCGATGTCACCTGGCAGTATCCGCCCCTCGCCGCGCTGGCGGTCCTCTCCCCCGCTCTGCTGCCCTTCCTGGACTACGCCTCGGCCTTCTTCGTCCTCGCATTCCTGTGCGACGGGCTGGTGCTGGGGCTGCTGCTGTACGCGGGCCGCCGGACCGGGCGGCGGGCGGCGGGCGCCTGGGTGTGGGTGGCGGGGGTTCCGCTGCTCGGTACGACCGCGTACGCCCGTTACGACGTGATGGTGACGGCGGTGGCGGTGGCGGCGCTGCTGGCGGGGGTGCGGCACCCCAGGGTGCTGGGGGCACTGGCCGCCGTCGGTGCGCTGCTCAAGGTGTGGCCGGTGCTGATCCTGGCCGGTACCCCGCGTGGGCCCCGGACGCGCCGGGCGTGGACGGCCGCGGCGGTGACGGCGGCCGGGCTGCTGCTGGTCTGCACCCTGGCGATGCCCGGTGCGCTGGCCTTCCTCGGCTTCCAGCGCGACCGGGGCACCGAGGTCGAGTCGCTCGGGGCGCTGGTCTTCCATGTGTGGCGGCGGTTCGGCTGGCAGGGCCGGGTGGATCTGCACTACGGCTCGCTGGAGTTCCTGGGGCCGCATGTGCCGCTGGTGAGCACGCTCGCCCTCGGTCTGTCCGTCGTCGCGTTCGGCTGGCTGCTGGTGTGGCGGCTGCGGGCCCGCGACTTCCGGGTGAGCACCCCGGCCGACGCGGCGTTCACGGCGGTGCTGCTGTTCACCACCACCAGCCGGGTGATCAGTCCTCAGTACATGCTGTGGCTGGTCGGCCTGGCGGCGGTCTGCCTGGTCTTCCGCGACAGCCGGATAGTGCTGCCGACCGGTCTGGTGCTGCTCGCCACGGGCCTGACGCAGTGGGAGTTCCCGTTCGGGTTCGTCCACGTGGTGGCCGGTGACACGACGGGCGTGACGCTGGTGTTCCTGCGCAACGGCCTCCTGGTCGCGGCGACGCTGATCGCCTGCCGACGGCTGTGGCGGCAGACGGTGTCCGGGGCTCCGCGCGACGGCCGCGAGGCACCGTCCTCCCGGCCGGACACCGGCCGGGAGGCGGAGCCCGTCGGCTCCTGAAACCGTGCGTCGCGCTCAGCCGAGCCGGGAGCGCAGGGACTCCCGCCACCGTGCCGTGAAGTCCTGCGGGGTCGTGGCGAGCACCTCCTGCATGGCCTGCTCCACCGCCCCGTCCCGCCCCGAGTGCCCTCCGACGGCGCGGTAGAACGCGAGCAGCTTCTCCTCGCCCCAGTGGTCGGCGATCAGCTCGCAGGCCAGCCAGCCGCCCTCGTACGCCTTCGCCAGGCGCGCGGAGTCGCCCGCGAAGCCGAAGTCCTCGTCCGTGGGGAGCCCGGCGGGCAGCTCGCCGCGCCGGACGGCGGCGGCCAGCTCGGGCGCGGCCTGTACGGCCGTACGGCCCTCGGCGCGGTAGGCCACCCAGTCGGCGAAACCCTCGGAGAGCCAGGTCGGGGTCGCGGCGGAGGTGCTGGTGCGGGTGGCGACATGGGTGATCTCGTGGGTGAGGACGACCCGCTGTCCGAGGGTGCCGAGCATGCCGTACGCCTGCGGATTGACGATCACCCGGTCCGCGGGGGCCCGGTCCGGACCACCGGTCCGCCCGGTGGTGACGGCCGCGATGCCCCGGTAGTTCGCCCCCGGCGACCCCAGCAGCCCCGCCATGTCCTCCACGGTGTGCGGTACGAGCACCAGCACACGCCCGGCCCAGTCCCGCGGCCACGCGCCGGAGACGGCGGGCACCGCGCGGTCCGCGGTCCGGGCGATCCGGCGCAGCTCCTCCTGCGTGCGGCCGACCCCGAGGACGAGACTGTGCCGTCCGCGTACCACCCGGACGTCGCCCTGCTGCCAGAGCAGCCCGCCGCCGTCCGCTCCCGCCCGGTCGCCGACGATGTACCAGCGGCCGTCGGCCCGGTCCCGTCGCAGGTCGAGCACCCGGTCCACGGAGGCCGGGGCGGCGTCGTAACCCTTGATCCGGTAACGCAGCCGGACGTCCGCGGTGACCCGGTCGGTGCCCTGTTCCCTCACGTCGGTCAGCAGGTACGTCCATGAGCTCAGCGGTACGTCCGCGAGGTTGTCCAGCTCCCGCCGCTGGGCCGTGCGCAGCCCGGTGGCCCTCGGGTCCACGGCGGCCAGATAGGCGTCCGTGTCGTGGTGCAGGACGGCGGCGGCGCGGCGGTCCAGGACGGCGCGGACGCCTCGGGCGGTGGACTCCGGGGCGGCCCCGTCGTCACCGGGGGCCGCGCAGGCGGAGGCGAGCAGCAGCCCGGCGAGCAGCACTCCCGTCGTGCGCCGCCCCGCAATACGTCCCCGCCTGTCGGTCACCCGGTCGAGGGTACGGGTCAGATGCGGGTGACCGAGGAGACGGGCATCATGCCGACGGGGTCGTAGCGCACCGGGGCCCCCGGGTACGGGGCATGGATCACCTGGCCGTTTCCGACGTACATTCCGATGTGGCCGGCGTCCGCGCGGTAGGCGACCAGGTCGCCGGGGCGGGCCTCGGAGAGCGGCACCCTGCGTCCCGCGTACCGCTGGGCCTGCGAGGTGCGCGGCAGGCTGACCCCGGCTTGGGCGTACGCCCACTGCATCAGCCCGGAACAGTCGAATCCGGCGGGTCCGTTGGCACCCCAGATGTACGGGCGGCCCAGTGCCCGGCGGACCGCCATGACGGCGACGGCCGCCCGTGCCGAGCCGGCCGGCAGCTCGGCCGTCACCGCAAACACGTCGTCGTGCCCGGAGCGCGAGGCGCGTTCGAAGGCCGCCCGGTCGGCGCGGGGCAGCGCGTCCAGCAGCTGTTTGGCCTGGGCGAGTTTACGTTCGACGGTGCGCTTGTGGCGGGTGGCGGCCGCCCGGCTCCGTTCCAGTTCGGCCAGCGCCCGGTCGGCCTCCGCGCGGGTCTGCACGAGTTGGCGCCGGGTCTGCTGGAGTTCCCGCACCTCGGTCGCCTGGCGCTCGGTCAGGCGCTCCAGTGTGGCGGCCCGGTCAAGGTAGCTGTCCGGATCGGAGGAGAGCAGCAGGGCGAGTGAGGGGTCGAGGCCGCCCGAGCGGTACTGCGCACTCGCCACCGAACCGAGCGCCGTCCGCATCCGGTTGAGGCGTTCCTGACCCCGGGCCGCCCGGTCCCGGGCCCGGTTCACCTCGCCGCGCAACCGGTCAACGTTCGCACCGGCCTCGTTGTACTGCTCGGTGGCCCGCTCGGCCTCGCCGTACAGCCGGTCGACCGTGGCCCTGGCGGCCCCGGGACCGTCCTGCGGGTCGGCGTTCGCGGTGGCCGCCCCGAGCGTGGCGGCCGCGGTCGCCGCCGCGGCCGACAGAACAGTGACCCGGGCACCCCGGTTGAGGCCGGGCTGTGTGGAACGGCGATGGGACACCACAGGACGCCGCACTCCCTTCCGCTGTACGCAGACGCGCGCAGCCCCTGCCGCCCGGGGTGGGCGGACCGACGACCGGGAGCTGCACGGCAGGCAGACAGTAGTCGGACGGTTACGGAGCGACCAAAGGCCGCGCCGGGCGGCAGGGTGGCGGAAACGACGACGCCCCGCCGGTGACCTGTGGTCTCCGGCGGGGCGGACGGTCTGCGCAGGCGCGGGAATTCGCCCGTTCGGGCGTCGTCAGCCGACGCGCACGCCGAACTGGAAGCTGCCCATGGTGTTCATCGACTCGTAGCGGACGAACGCGCCCGGGTACGGGGCGTGCAGGACGGTGTTGTTGCCCGCGTAGAGGCCCACGTGCTGGGTGTTGTTGAAGAAGACCAGGTCGCCCGGCTTCAGTGCGCCGCGCCCGATATGGGCGCCGTCGTTGACCTGGGTGTACGTGACCCGGGAGATGCTGACGTTGGCCTGGGCGTAGGCCCACTGGGTCAGCCCGGAGCAGTCGAAGGAGTCGGGGCCGGTGTGGCCGGAGGCGTACGGCTTGCCCACCTTGGTGCCGGCGGCCTGGAGGGCCGCGGAGCCGCGGGCGGAGGCGGGGACCTCGTTGCCCAGGTCGACCCGGTCGCCGGCGGCGCGGCTGGCGCGCTGGTTGTCCTCGCGCATCTTCGCACGCTCGGCCTCGGTCAGCGTGTTGAGCAGGCGCTGCGCCTCGGCCAGCTTGCCCTGGAGCTTCTTCTTCTTCTCACCGAGCGTCTTGCGTACGTCCGCAAGGTCGCCGAGCTTGTCCTGGGCCTCCTTGCGCTCCTGCGCGAGGACCCGCTGCTTCTCCTGGATCTTCTCCAGGGACTCGGTCTGCTTGGCCGTCAACTGGTCGAGGGCCGAAGCCTCGTCGAGGAAGGTGTCCGGGTTGGACGAGAGGAAGAGCTGCACCGACGGGTCGATGCCACCGGAGCGGTACTGCGCGGCGGCGAGCGAACCGAGGCCGTTGCGCAGATTGTTGATCTCCTGCTGGCCGCGGGCCACCTTGTCCTGCAGCGCGCCGACTTCCTTCTCCAGCTTCTTCTGCTTCTCCTTGGCGCCGTAGTACTGCTCGTTGGCCGCGCCGGCCTCGTGGTTGAGCTTCTCGACCTCCGCCTTGACCTCGCCCTTGGAGGGCTTCGGGTCGGCGTGGGCCGCCTGGGAGGTCAGGGCCACGGCCGCGGCGGCGGTCGCGGTGAGCACGGTCACACGGGCGCGGCTCGGCTGCTTGGGACGACGGTGGGACGCCACGAAGGCGAGCTCCTTCTTCCTCGAGCCGCCTACCGGGCTGTGGGGGATTCGGATCCCCGGCTCCGTGCACGTCACGGACTCGGCGGTTCCTTCGCTGTCACCCCGGATGGGTGATCAACCGTGCGAAGGTTCGAAGCCCGACCCTAGTGACCAACTTGTGATCAGTTCAAATCCTCATCAGAAAAATCTCGTCACACCAGGTACTTCTTTACCCACATCACACGGGGTGTAGCGGTGACTTGACGGTCCGTTCCCTGATTTCCGCAGCGTTCCGACAAGCGTCGCTAGACGCGCGAAAGGCGCTTCAGGAGCAAGACGGACGCAACGGGCCTGGCCCCCGCCTTCGCCACGCCGTCGGCCACTTCGCGATCGGTGGAGACCACCACGACGGGCCGGCCCGGCGGTTCGGCGCGGGCCAGTTGACGGATGAGCTCATCGGCGGTCACACCGGGCTTGCTGAACAGCACCCGGACCCCCCGCGGCGGCGCGAGCAGGACCGGGGCGGCCAGTTCGGCCCCGTCGAAGACACAGGTCATCTCCGCACCGGTCTGCGCCGCGAGCACCGCGAGACCACCCAGCAGCCTCAGCCGCTGCTTCTCCAGCGGCAGCTGCGGATAGCCGGTCTTGGTGACGTTGTAGCCGTCCACGATCAGATGCGCCTGCGGCAGCGCGAGCAACTGGTCGAGCAGAGCCGGATCGGTCTCCGAAAGGGCCCTGGCGGCAATGTCCTTGGGCGACATCCTGCCCGGCTCGACCGCGTCGACCCCGTCCGCGGGCCGGATCGAGGAGGGCGGCAGCGCCAGTTCGCGACGGAGCCCGCCGGCCGCGTCCAGCACGGTGTCCAGCAGCAGCCGCAGCCGCATGTCCTCGACCGAGCGGCCCTCCCTGGCTGCCCTGCGGCCCGCCTCGACGGACGCCTCGGCCTCACCGAGCCGCGCCTTGAGCCGACGGGTCTCGCTCTCCGCCGCGGAGACCTGGACGGCCGCCTCGGACCGTACGGTCTCGCTCTCGGCCCGGCTGCGACGCAACGCGGCCTCGCCACGCTTGACGTCGTTGACGGCACTGCGCAGTTTGCGCTGAAGCGACTCGGCCTCCTTGCGGGCCGCGTCCAGCTCGACGCGGAGCCGCTCGGTCTCGCTCTTCGTCTGGGAGCGGGCGTGGACGAGTTCCTCGCGCAGCCGTTCCAGTTCGCGGCGGCTCTCCTCGTCGGCACGCTCGGCGTCGGCACGCTGGGCCTCCTCGCCGGCGGCGGCGACCAGCTTCACCCAGCCCGTCGGGCGCAGCACATAGGCGGCGGCGGCCACATCGACGGGATCGGCGGCGGCGGGCGGCGCACCGGCCTCCAGCGCCGTGGTCAGCTCCGGCTGCTCCTCCCTGAGCCGATCGCCGATGCGCTGCCGGAACAGCGCGTCGCCCTCCAGGGCGGCCGCCATGGCGTTACCGGCGAACTTGGCGCGCCGGGTCGGGGTGAAGCGGGCGTACTGCCTCAGCTGAGCCGGGAGTTCGGTGACCGTCAGGCCGCCGAACGCGTCCGCGACCAGCGCGACGACCCGTCGCCGTACGCCTTCGGGCAGCGGGCGGTCGAGCGCCTCGACGGCGTCGCCGGCCGCCTCGGCCGACTCTGCGCCGCTAGCGGGCTGCTCCACCATCCGTCACCCCAAATTGTCTGTTCCGCACGGCTCCGTCAGGAGTCGGCACCCGGCCTGTCCACCAGTTCGATCTGGTCCACCGCGTTGCACCAACGGCAGCGCACCGACTCGATGGTCTCACTGACCACCTCGCGTTCCTCGACGGTGGACTCCCCGGCCAGGTCGAGATGGACATATTCGACAACCTTGGAGGAGCGGGTCACATCGAAGCGCGTGAGATTTCCGCAGAGCGTGCAGCGCCAGCGGGTCCCGTCGGTCATCCGGGGAACCGTCGTCATCGTTGCGTCCTCTTTCGTCGAGCCTCGTCGTGCTGCCTGCTTCAAGCATCTCGCGGTGCACCGTCGAACTGCGGATGTCCTGCCGTAACCCTACGGCCTCACCGCGTCACCCCGACACGGCGAGGCGCTCTGTCCCGTTCCCTCCGCTTGCGTCATGCTCTGTTCATGATCGATCGGCGGGCTGCGGGCTCCGGGTTGACCAGCGGGCTCCTACGGACGGTCACCTCGCGCGGACCGGTGGTGACCTATGCCCTGATCGCCCTGTGCTGTCTGATCTTCCTGATCAGCCCGCTCTCCGGCTTCGACTCCTCCTACGCCACCGCCGACGCCCTGCTCGCCGCCCAGGCCGGGTACTTCGAACGGTGGGGCGTGATCCCGAGCGAGCTGTGGGACGGTTCCACCCACGCCCTGCTCACCCCGCTCACCGCCCTCTTCGTGCACGGCAGCTGGCTGCATCTGCTGGGCAACATGCTCTTCCTCTACGTGTTCGGGGCGATGGCCGAGGAGCGCATGGGCCGTACCGAGTTCACCTTCTTCTACCTCGCGTGCGGCTATCTCGCCCTGGTCGCCTACGCCGCCGCGCACGCCACGTCCGACCAGACCCTCGTCGGCGCGTCAGGGGCGATCTCGGCGGTGCTCGGGGCCTTCCTGTACCTGTTCCCCAGGGCCCGGGTCACCAGCCTGTTCCCGTTCCTCTTCTTCCTGCCGCTGCGCTTCCCCGCCTGGATCGTGCTGATCTTCTGGTTCGTCCTGCAGTGGCTGGCGGTCCAGAGCGCGGGCAGCGGAGGGCCCGGTGTGGCCTATCTGGCCCATGTGGTCGGCTTCGCCCTCGGCTTCCTCTACGCCTGGGGACGTTATCGGCGTACGGATAGAGTGAAGACTCCAGCCACGGCCACCGAGGGAGAAAGCCAGCCGTGATCACCGCGATCGTGCTCATCAAAACCAGCGTGGACCGGATTCCCGAGATCGCCGAGGCCATCGCCGCGCTGGACAGCGTCAGCGAGGTCTTCTCGGTCACCGGTACGTACGACCTGATCGCCATGGTCCGGGTGGCCAAGCACGACAACCTGGCGGACGTCATCCCCGGCCGGATCAGCAAGATCCCCGGCGTCGAGGCCACCGACACGCACGTGGCCTTCCGTACGTACTCGCAGCATGACCTGGAGGCCGCCTTCGCCATCGGCCTCGACGCCTAGACACCCCCTGTTACGGCGTCACGCTTCGGCGGGGGACGGGCCACTCGGCTGCCCGTCCCCCGCCGAAGCGTGACGCACCCGTCAGAGCTGCGCCGCTCCCCGGTCCGGGACGCAGCGGCCGCCCTCGGTGCGGTACTTCCACTGAGCGCCCTTGCGCACCAGTTCCCCGACCGCGCGGACGAAGCGCTCGATGTGCTCGTCCGGCGTCCCGGCGCCGAAGCTCACCCGGATCGCGTTCAGGGGGAGCTCGCCCGGCTCGGTCTCCGGCGCGCCGCACTCGCCGACCTCCTGCGGGTCGCTGCCGAGCAGGGTGCGGACCAGCGGATGGGCGCAGAACAGGCCGTCGCGGACCCCGATGCCGTACTCGGCGGAGAGTGCGGCGGCGAAGTGCGAGCTGTTCCATCCCTCCACCACGAACGAGATCACGCCGACCCGCGGGGCGTCGTCGCCGAACAGCGAGAGCACCTTGACCTCGGGGACGTCGGCGAGACCGGCCCGGACCGCGGCGACGAGGTGCTGCTCCCGGGCGACGAGCTTGTCGAAGCCCGCCTCGGTGAGCGCCTTGCAGGCGGAGGCGATGGAGTACACGCCGATGACGTTGGGGGAACCGGCCTCGTGGCGGGCCGCGGTGGAGTGCCACTCGACATCCACCCCTCCGTCGGTACGGCGGGCGACCTTGCGGGAGGCGCCGCCGCCGGCCAGGTACGGCTCGGCGTCCTGCAGCCAGTCGGCCCGGCCCGCGAGCACACCCGAGCCGAACGGCGCGTAGAGCTTGTGTCCGGAGAAGGCCACCCAGTCGACGTCCAGCTCGGCGATGTCGACGGGGTGGTGCGGGGCGAGCTGCGCGGCGTCCAGCACGATCCGGGCGCCGTGCGCGTGCGCGGCGGCGGCCAGCTCCTTGACCGGCCACAGCTCACCGGTGACGTTGGAGGCACCGGTCACGCAGACCAGCGCGGGGCCGTAGGGCTCACGGTCGGCGAGCGCCCGCTCCAGCGTCTCGACCGCCTGGGCGGGCGTGCGCGGAGCGTTGAGGTAGGTCACCCGGGCGTCACGCCACGGCAGCAGCGAGGCGTGGTGCTCGGTCTCGTAGACGAAGACCTCGCAGTCGGCGGGCACGACGGCGGCCAGCAGATTGAGGGAGTCGGTGGTCGAGCGGGTGAAGATCACCTGGTCGTCGGCGCGGCAGCCGAGGAACTCCGCGACGGTCGCGCGGCTGTTCTCGAAGAGATCCGTGGAGAGCTGCGAGAGATACCCGGCGCCGCGGTGGACGCTGCCGTAGTACGGGGCGTACGCGGCGACGTCGTCCCAGACCCGCTGCAGGGCCGGGGCGCTGGCGGCGTAGTCGAGAGCGGCATACGCGACTTCACCGCCCGTTACCAGCGGAACCGTTACATCCTTGCCCAGAACCGGCAGCGGGGTACAAAGCGACTGGTCGGCGGCAGCGGTGAAGACAGACATGGCGAACTCCCGTAACAGGCAGGCGAATTGCATGCGCCGACGGATACGCGGCAGCGCAGCGGAAAGTGAAAAGGGGGTGCGGAGGAGGGCTGAGAAGCCCTATCGCATTCGCGTGCTCACAAGAGACTCCCTAGGGACCAGGACCCCGGGGGTTGGCATTCACAGATGCCGAGGGGCCCGCGCTTGCCGCAGACCTCGCTGCCTACGGCCTGGTCTTCACCCGGGGCACCCCGCCACGGACGGAGGGTTGCCGGACAGCGGGCCGGGGCCGTAGTCGCTGTCACTCATGACCTGTCCAGCATCTTGCCATACGCGGGAGAACGCGCAAGGCGCGGTCCAGGATCCGGACCGCGCCCCGCGTCACATGCCGTCCGCTCAGGCGTTGCTGACCGCCACCCAGCGCTCCAGCGCCTGCCGGGCCGCTCCCGAGTCGATGGACTCCGCGGCCTTCTCGATCCCGGCGGCGATCTGCTCGTTCAGCGTGCCGCCCGTCGGGTCCAGCGCGACCAGCGCCGCGGCCGAGTTGAGCAGCACGGCCTCCCGTACGGGCCCTTGCTCGCCGGCCAGCACCCGGCGGGCCACATCCGCGTTGTACGAGGCGTCGGCGCCGAGCAGCGCCTGTGGCGGCACCAGCTCCAGGCCGACGTCGCGCGGGTCGAACGCCTCCTCGCGCACCGATCCGTCCCGGACCACCCAGACCCGCGAGGTCGCGGTCGTCGTCAGCTCGTCCAGGCCGTCGTCACCGCGGAAGACCAGCGACGAATTGCCGCGCTCGGCGAGGACACCGGCGACGATGGGCGCCATGCGCAGGTCGGCGACGCCGATGGCCTGGGCGCGCACCTTCGCCGGGTTGGTGAGCGGCCCCAGGATGTTGAACGTCGTCGGGGCACCGAGCTCCTTGCGGGCCCTGGCCGCATAGCGCAGGGCGGGGTGGAACTTCACCGCGAAGCAGAGGGTGATGCCCGCTTCCTCGGCGACCTCGACGACCCGCTGCGCGCTGAGCTCCAGGTTGACGCCGAGCTTCTCCAGCACGTCGGAGGAACCGCTCGCCGACGAGGAGGCCCGGTTGCCGTGCTTGACGACCTTGGCGCCGGTGCCCGCGATGACGATCGCCGACATCGTGGAGATGTTGACCGTCTTGGCGAGGTCGCCGCCGGTGCCGACGATGTCGACCGTACGACCGGGTACGTGGATGGTGTGGGCGTGCTCGTACATCGCGCGCACCAGGCCCGACACCTCGTCGACCGTCTCACCCTTGGCGCGCAGGGCCACCGCGAAACCGGCGATCTGCACATCGCTCGCCTCGCCGCTCATGATGCGGTCCATCGCCCACGCGGTGTCGTCCGCGGTCAGGTCCTCGCCGCGCAGCAGGGGGTTCAGCAGGCCGGGCCAGGAGCGGTCCGCCACGCTGTCGCCGCCGACCGGGGTCACAACGTTCATGGTCCGCTCCTGGGGTCCACAGCCGAAAAAAGGGGTAAGCCCACCCTATCGAGCGCCACGGACAGCGAAGAGCCCCGTCCATCGGATGGACGGGGCTCCTGCTGTGGCGATCAGTTCAGGCGATCAGTGGTGACCGTGGCCGCTGGTGATCTCCTTGTACTCCTCGACGGTGGGCTTGGCGATCTGGTTGTCCTCGCCGTAGTAGCCCTTGCTGAGCCTGGCCCGCAGCTTCGTCAGAGCGGGCACCTTGCGCTCGACACCGTTCTCGTCGACCGTCGGGCCGATCTCGACCGGCTTGTACTGCTCGTGCGCGGTGAGCGTGTGCATCTGCTCGGGGCCGAGCGGCTCGTGGATCTCGACGAACTCACCGTGCGGCAGGCGCTTGATGATGCCGGACTCGCGTCCGTGCAGCACCTTCTCCTTGTCGCGCCGCTGGAGGCCGAGGCAGATCCGCCGGGTGGCGATGAACGCGATGACCGGTCCGACGAAGATGAAGATCCGGACGAACCAGGAGATGGCGTTCAGCGACAGGTGGAAGTGCGTGGCCCACAGGTCGTTGCCACCGCCGATGAAGACGATGACGTACTCGGTGATCCAGGCGACGCCGAAGGCCGTCCGGGTCGGAGCGTTGCGCGGGCGGTCCAGGATGTGGTGCTCGCGCTTGTCCCCGGTGACCCAGGACTCGACGAACGGGTAGACCGCGATGATCGCGAGCACCAGTCCGAAGGCCATCAGCGGGATGAACACACCCAGGACGAGCGTGTGACCCCAGAGGTTGATCTCCCAGCCAGGCATCACTCGGATCAGACCCTCGGCGAAGCCCATGTACCAGTCGGGCTGGGCGCCGGTGGACACCTGGTCCGGGCGATACGGGCCGATGGCCCAGATCGGGTTGATCGAGGCGATGGCCGCGATGATGGCGATGATGCCGAAGACCAGGAAGAAGAAGCCACCGGCCTTCGCCATGTACACCGGCAGCAGCGGCATACCGACGACGTTCTTGTTGGTGCGGCCCGGACCCGCGAACTGCGTGTGCTTGTGGTAGAAGACCAGGATCAGGTGCGCCACCAGCAGGCCGAGCATGATGCCCGGCAGCAGCAGGATGTGGATCGAGTAGAACCGGGCGACGAAGTCGTGACCGGGGAACTCTCCGCCGAACAGGAACATCGAGATGTACGTGCCGACGATCGGCGTCGACAGGATCGCGCCCTGGGTGAAGCGGACACCCGTACCGGAGAGCAGGTCGTCCGGGAGCGAGTAGCCGGTGAAGCCGGTGAACATACCCAGCACGAACAGCAGGAAGCCGAACAGCCAGTTGATCTCACGCGGCTTGCGGAACGCACCCGTGAAGAACACGCGCATCATGTGCACGAACATGCCGGCCAGGAAGATCAGCGCGGCCCAGTGGTGGATCTGCCGGACCAGCAGACCACCGCGGACGTCGAAGCTGATGTCCAGCGTCGAGGCGTAGGCCTCGGACATCCGGATGCCCTGCATCGGCTCGTACGAGCCGTGGTACACGACTTCGTTCATGCTCGGGTGGAAGAACAGCGTCAGATACACACCCGTGAGGATGATGATGATGAAGCTGTAGAGGGCGATCTCACCGAGCATGAAGGACCAGTGGTCCGGGAAGATCTTGCGCATGTTGGACTTGGCCAGGGAGTAGATCCCGAGCCGGCCGTCCGCCCAGTCGGCCACCCGCTCACCGGCGGGCGCCTTGCGATTGCCCGGTGCCGCGGCACCGGGTGTGTTCGTGGTCGCAGTACTCATCCGCGCTCCCAGAATGCAGGACCGACGGGCTCTTCGAAGTCACCGAGCGCCTCGAGGTTGCCCTCGCTGTTCACACCGATCCGCAGCTGCGGAAGGGCGTGACCGGCCGGACCGAAGATGACGCGGGCGCCGTCGGAGAGGTCGAAGGTGGACTGGTGGCACGGGCAGAGCACGTGGTGCGTCTGCTGCTCGTACAGGCTGATCGGGCAGCCGACGTGCGTGCAGATCTTGGAGAAGGCCACGATGCCCTCGTGGGCCCACTCGCGCTCGCGCTTGTCCTTGATGTTCTTCGGCTCGATGCGGATGATCATCAACGCGGCCTTGGCGATCTGGTTCTGGAAGTCCTCCGCCTCCTCCGACAGGCCCTCGGGCATGGCGAAGGTCAGCGAACCGACGGCGACGTCCTCGGGACGCAGCGGCTCCATCGTGTTCATGTTGATGAGCTGCTTGCCCTTGGCCCACAGGGTGTTGCGGAGCTTCTTCTCCGGCAGCGGACCGAGGTCGCGCAGCAGCACCACACCGGAGAGCGGCACCAGGGCCAGCGCGCCGAACATGGTGTTGCGGATCAGCTTGCGCCGGCCGAACGCGGACTCCTCGGCACCTGCCGCGAAGTCGGCGAGAACCTTCGCCTTGACCTCGGGCGTGGCCTCGATGGCGTGCCGGTCGTCGGCGACCTCCACGTCGGACATCAGGGTGCGCGCCCAGTGGACGGCACCCGCGCCGATCGCGAAGAGGGCCACGCCCAGGGTCAGGCCCAGGGAGAAGTTGAGCGCGCTCACATGGCCGAAGGGCCAGATGTACACGATCTTGTCGACCGGGAAGATGACGTACGAGGCGATGAAGCCGACCGTCGCCAGCATGGACAGCGTGAACATGAACGCGACGGCGCGCTCGGAGCGCTTCGCGGCCTGTTCGTCGATGTCCTGGATGCGCGGCTTGTGGGCCGGCAGCCCCGGGTCGGCGAACGGGTCGTCCGCGACCTCTACCGCGCCGTGCGCGGTGCCCTGCTCAGCAGGCAGGTTCTCGTCTGGAATCTCTTGGCTACTCATGACTTCTTGGCCTTAGCGGTGTGGGCCGCGACCCAAATGGCAACTGCGATCAGTGCGCCGAGTCCGAAGATCCAGGCGAACAGGCCCTCGCTGACCGGCCCCAGGCCGCCCAGCGTGAGACCGCCCGGGTTCTCGGTCTGGGCGCCGTTCACGGTCTGCACGTACGCGATGATGTCCCGCTTCTGCTGCTCGGGCATCGTCGTGTCCGGGAAGGACGGCATGCTCTGCGGACCGGTCTGCATGGCCTCGTAGAGGTGCTTCGGGCTCACGCCTTCGAGGCTGGGCGCGTACTTGCCGTTCGTCAGCGCACCACCCTGGCCGGTGAAGTTGTGGCACTGCGCGCAGTTGGTGCGGAACAGTTCGCCACCCTTGGCGATGTCCGCGCCGTCAGGGCTGACCTGGCTCTTGGTCGGAACGATCGGACCGGCGCCCAGCGACGCGACGTATGCCGCGAGCTGGTCGATCTCGGCCTGGTTGTAGATGACCTTCTTCTTCGGTACCTGGGCACCCGGCTGCTGCGCCGGCATGCGTCCCGTACCGACCTGGAAGTCCACGGCGGCGGAGCCCACGCCGACCAGGCTCGGCCCGTCGGTGGTGCCCTGACCGCCGGTCCCGTGGCAGCTGGCGCAACCGACGGAGTACAGCTTCTTGCCCTCGTCGATGGCAAGGGACTGGGCGGTGTCGTCGGCCTGCGCCTTACTCGCGGGCGCAAACGCGGCGTACAGCCCCCCAGTGGCCGCCAGCGCGAGGAGTAGTACGACGACCGCCGCCAACGGATGGCGTCGTCGTGCGGAGAGCTTTTTCACGGATTACCCCGGTGTCAGGATCTTCTGCGTCGATGCTGGATGTGGTTCGGGTTCGAGCCCGGTTACTTGATCATGTAGATCGTGGCGAAGAGGCCGATCCACACGACATCGACGAAGTGCCAGTAATAGGACACGACGATGGCGGCGGTGGCCTGTTCGTGGGTGAACCTCTTGGCTGCGTACGTCCTGCCCAGAACGAGCAGGAAGGCGATGAGCCCGCCTGTCACGTGCAGCCCGTGGAAGCCGGTCGTCAGGTAGAACACCGAGCCGTACGGGTCGGAGGACAGCGAGAGGCCGTCCTTCTTCACCAGCTCGGTGTACTCGAAGACCTGGCCTCCGATGAAGATCGCACCCATCACGAAAGTGATCACGAACCAGGTACGGAGCTTCTTCACATCGCCCCGCTCCGCGGCGAAGACGCCGAGCTGGCAGGTGAGTGAGGAGAGCACCAGGATCGTGGTGTTCGTCGCGGAGAACGGGAAGTTCAGGGCCGAAGCCATTTCCTTCCAGTGGTCCGGTCCCATCACCGATCGCAGGGTGAAGTACATCGCGAAGAGGGCCGCGAAGAACATCAGCTCGGAACTCAACCAGATGATGGTTCCGACGCTGGTGAGGTTCGGTCGATTGACCGACGGGTGCGCGTGCCCGGTTTCTACTGTCGTTGCTGTCGCCACGACCGACATTATGTCGGTCCCTTATCCCGCCCTCACTCCGGGGGGTGCCGTTCGGTGTGTCAACAGGGTGTGCCCTCCCCGAACGGCCCATGAATCCGCTGTCCCGGGCGGTGCTGACAGGCCATCGGGCGGAGTACGATCCGCGCATCGGTTCATGCCCGGAAAGCCCCGAAGACACAGATGTCACGGAGGAACAATGCAGCCGACCGCCACGGTCCTGGTCTACAGCGACGACGCCAACACCCGTGAGCAGGTGAGGCTGGCAGCCGGGCGCAGGCCAGCTGCCGACGTGCCGCCGGTGGAGTTCTTCGAGTGCGCCACCCTGCCCGCCGTCCTGGAGGCACTGGACAACGGCGGCATCGATGTCTGCGTGCTGGACGGCGAGACGGCGCCCGCGGGCGGTATGGGCGTCTGCCGGCAGATCAAGGACGAGATCTTCCACTGCCCGCCCGTACTGCTGCTGATCGGGCGCCCGCAGGATGCCTGGCTGGCCACGTGGAGCCGGGCGGACGCCGCGGTGACCCTGCCGGTCGAACCGGTCGAGTTCGCGGACGCCCTGGCCGCCCTGCTGCGCAACAGGCTCTGCGCGGACGCCTGAGAGCCTGTCGGGTGACCTCTGATCGGGCGGTCACGCCCTGGCACGCACGCACCAGACCGCGTCCGCTGTCCGATCGAAGGCCACCCGACAGGCTCTGAGGCCCGCCGCGGATCCGTCCGCGGTACCGCTGAGGGGCGGCGCACCCCCGGGGCCGGTCAGACCTCGGGGCGCAGTCGCGCCGCCTGGATCGTGTCCGTGCGGTCCGGGGTGGCGCTCTTCTGCAGTGCGCTGCCCTTCAGCCATTTGGCCCAGGAGAGGTTCCAGTCGCCGTAGCCGTTGTCGAACGGCGTCATCGTCTCGCCCTGGCTGCCGACGACCTGGACGATGTCGCCCGTGCGCACGGTGTTGTAGAACCACTCGGCCAGGCCGGTGGTCATGCCCGTACAGCCGTGGCTGACGTTCGCGTACCCCTGCGAACCGGTGGACCAGGGAGCCGCGTGCACGTACTCGCCGCTCCAGGTCACGCGCGTCGCGTAGTAGACCATCAGGTCGTACCCGTCGGACGAGTTCTGCGAGATGCCGATCGTCTCGCCGCGCATGCGTACGGCGTACTCCTTGCTCAGCACGACCTTGACACCGTTTCGGGTGGCGAAGCCCGGTTTGCCGGTGGTCACCGGAATGGTGTTGATCACTTTCCCGTCGCGCTTGACCGTCATCGTGTGCGCGGCAGCGTCGGTGATGGCCTCGATGCGGTCGCCCGTGGTGAGCCTCAGTGCCTTCGTGGGGGCCCCGTACAGGCCGTCGGTGACCTTGGCGCCGGCCAGGCCGCTGGTGACGTCGATGGTGGCCTTGGCGGGCCAGTACTCCTTGGGGCGGTAGTGCAGGGTCTTGTCGTCGACCCAGTACCAGGAGCCGGTCACTGCGGGCGTGGAGCGGACCCGCAGGGCGCGCTCCACGATGGCCCTGGACGCCTTGTCCTTGATCGGAGCGCTGAGTTCCGCCGTGATGGGCTGTCCGACGCCGTAGGTGCCCGCCTGAGGGCCGAAGGCGACCTTCAGGAACTTCTTGGCGGAGGTGGTCCCGAAGGAGAGCGTACGGCTGCCCGGATCGCCGTCGCCGTCCTCCATGCTGACCCGGACCGTGTAGCGGGTGCCGGCGGCGAGCGGGGAGGTGGCGTGCCAGCGCCTCCCGTCGGCGTCGAGCTCGCCCGCCAGATGGCGTCCTGCCGTGTCCACGGCCGTGACGTCCGTGATCCGGCCGTCGTCGCCGTCGACGGTGAGTTCGAGCGGCTTGTCGGAGTCGACCTTCTCGTCTCCGTCGGAGATGTTGGCGGAGATCTCGTCCACGGCGTCGTACGGTTTCGCCGCGAGCGGGTGGCCGTCGGACCCCCCGCACGCGGTCACACCTGCGACCAGGGTCACGACCAGCAGAGTGCAGCTCACTACGGGGCGGAAGCGCGGCGTGTGGTTCATGAACCCACGCTATGAAGATTCATCCCTATCAGCGCGCGATGTGACTGCAAACGGGGGGCCTGTACCTCTTTTGGTGGAGAAGTACAGGCCCCCCGTCAGGTGGAGCGGTGACGCGAGGTCACTGGGTGCGGTTCTCACCGCGGTAGTACTCGAAGACCCAGCCGAACAGACCGATCAGGATGACCGGGGCCGAGAAGTAGAGCAGCCACCAGCCGAAGACGATGCCCAGGAAGGCCAAGGCGCCGCCGCTCGCCAGCGCGAGCGGCTGCCAGCTGTGCGGGGAGAAGAACCCCACCTCGCCGGCCTCGTCCGCGACATCGGCTTCCTTGTTGTCCTGCGCCATGGCGTCGACCCGCCGCGCCGTGAAGGCGAGGTAGAAGCCGATCATGACGCTCAGGCCGAAGCCCAGGACGAGCGCGGTGGTGCCCGCCGGCTCCTTCGACCACACGCCGTACGTGATGGCCATGGCGAGGATGAAGACGCTCAGCCAGATGAACATCTTGCCCTGGATATTCACTTGCCGGCCTCCTTGCCACCAGCGAGGGCCTTGTCATCCTCGGAGTGGTGCTCCAGCTGTTCGAGCGCCGAGATCTCCGGGTGGTGCAGGTCGAACGCCGGGGATTCGGAACGGATCCGCGGCAGGGTGAGGAAGTTGTGCCGCGGCGGCGGGCACGAGGTCGCCCATTCCAGCGAACGGCCGTAGCCCCACGGGTCGTCGACCTCGATCTTCTTGCCGTACTTGGCGGTCTTCCACACGTTGTAGAAGAACGGCAGCATCGACAGACCGAGCAGGAACGAGGAGATCGTCGAGATCGTGTTCAGCGCGGTGAAGCCGTCCGCGGCGAGGTAGTCCGCGTAACGACGCGGCATGCCCTCGGCACCCAGCCAGTGCTGCACCAGGAACGTGCCGTGGAAGCCCACGAACAGCGTCCAGAACGTGATCTTGCCGAGCCGCTCGTCCAGCATCTTGCCGGTGAACTTCGGCCACCAGAAGTGGAATCCGGAGAACATCGCGAAGACCACGGTGCCGAAGATGACGTAGTGGAAGTGCGCGACGACGAAGTACGAGTCCGAGACGTGGAAGTCCATCGGGGGCGACGCCAGGATCACACCGGTCAGACCACCGAAGGTGAAGGTGATCAGGAAGCCGACAGCCCAGAGCATCGGTGTCTCGAAGGACAACGATCCCTTCCACATCGTGCCGATCCAGTTGAAGAACTTCACACCGGTCGGTACCGCGATGAGGAATGTCATGAACGAGAAGAACGGCAACAGCACACCGCCGGTGACGTACATGTGGTGCGCCCACACGGTCACGGAGAGGCCTGCGATGGCGATCGTCGCGCTGATCAGACCGATATAGCCGAACATCGGCTTTCGACTGAACACCGGAATCACTTCGGAAATGATTCCGAAGAACGGCAAGGCGATGATGTACACCTCTGGATGGCCGAAGAACCAGAAGAGGTGTTGCCAGAGCAATGCGCCGCCATTGGACGCGTCGAACACATGCGCACCGAACTTGCGGTCCGCCTCCAGCGCGAAGAGCGCGGCGGCGAGGACCGGGAAGGCCAGCAGGACCAGCACACCGGTCAGCAGGACGTTCCAGACGAAGATCGGCATGCGGAACATCGTCATGCCGGGAGCACGCATGCAGATGATCGTGGTGATGAAGTTGACCGAACCGAGGATCGTGCCGAAGCCGGAGAAGGCCAGACCCATGATCCACATGTCGGCGCCGACACCCGGCGAACGGACCGCGTCCGAGAGCGGGGAGTAGGCGAACCAGCCGAAGTCGGCCGCACCCTGCGGGGTGAGGAACCCGGCCACCGCGATGATCGAGCCGAAGAGGTACAGCCAGTACGCGAACATGTTCAGCCGCGGGAACGCCACGTCGGGCGCGCCGATCTGCAGCGGCATGATCCAGTTCGCGAACCCGGCGAACAGCGGCGTCGCGAACATCAGCAGCATGATCGTGCCGTGCATCGTGAACGCCTGGTTGAACTGCTCGTTCGACATGATCTGCGTGCCGGGACGGGCCAGCTCGGCGCGCATGAAGAGCGCCATCAGACCGCCGATGCAGAAGAACGCGAACGATGTGACCAGGTACATCGTGCCGATCGTCTTGTGGTCAGTGGTGGTCAGCCACTTGATGACGACGTTTCCCGGCTGCTTGCGCCGGACCGGCAGCTCGTCCTCGTACGAGTCGTCTGCTGCCGCGGCACCCTGAGGTTCGTTGAGGATGCTCACAGTTTGTTCGTCTCCGCATTCCTGGCCGGGTCAGTCTGCGCGATGCCGGCCGGCACGTAGCCCGTCTGGCCCTTCTTCGCCAGCTCCTTGAGGTGCGCCTGGTAGCGCTCCGGGGAGACGACCTTGACGTTGAAGAGCATCCGGGAGTGGTCGACGCCGCAGAGCTCGGCGCACTTGCCCAAGAAGGTGCCCTCCTGGTTGGGAGTCACCTCGAAGGCATTGGTGTGGCCCGGAAAGACGTCCTGCTTCATGAGGAACGGGACCACCCAG
Organism: Streptomyces sp. NPDC104309; assembly: GCF_055584025.1. Taxonomy (NCBI): domain Bacteria; kingdom Bacillati; phylum Actinomycetota; class Actinomycetes; order Kitasatosporales; family Streptomycetaceae; genus Streptomyces; species Streptomyces sp. NPDC104309. The sequence goes on from NZ_JBVJMV010000038.1 coordinate 23,562, forward strand.
AAGGAGTGGACGACGTCACGCGAAGTCAGGATGAAGCGGACCTTCTCGCCCTTCGGCAGCCACAGGGTCGGACCCGGGTTGCCGGTCTGCGGGTTCCGCGTTCCCGGGATGCCGTAGTCGTAGACGCCTTCCGCACCCTTGGGGAAGTCCTTCCGGAACCTGTCCGGGATGGCGTCGAGTTCCTTGGGGATCTTGTTGCCCGTGGCGGTCGAGCCGTCCACGTTCTCGATGTAATTGAATCCCCAGCTCCACTGGTAGCCGACCACGTTGATGGTGTGGGCGGGCTTCGGGGAGAGCGTGAGGAGCTTCGATTCATCGCGCGCGGTGAAGTAGAACAACACCGAGACGATGATCAGAGGGACCACGGTGTACAGCGCCTCGATGGGCATGTTGTACCTGGTCTGCGGAGGAACCTCGACCTTGGTGCGACTGCGCCGGTGGAAGATGACGCTCCACAGGATCAGGCCCCAGACCAGCACGCCCGTGGCGAGCGCTGCCGCCCACGAGCCCTGCCAGAGGGAAAGGATCCGTGGTGCCTCTTCCGTTACCGGGGTAGGCATACCAAGACGGGGAAAGTCCTTGTATGTGCAACCGGTGGCGGTCGCCAGGACCAGGCCCGCAGTCAGCACCTGCGGCAGCTTCCGCCGCATCGGGCGCCGCGACGAGCGGTCGGAGCCGTTGGGACTCACGTAGCGCCTTCCCGAGAGTCTCGCCCGCGCGGTCGGCGCGGCCGTCTCTCTGGTCGGTCGCCGCCCTGACGCGGGCAGGGGTTTGGATGTTTATGCGGACCAAACCCTACTGGACGCTATTTGGGGTCGCGCGGGGAGGGTGCCCAACGCGCCGTCCGACACTCCGAAGGGGTGGAATACGGGCCTCCGGCGGCCATCTGACGCCCCCTCTCCTGGCCGCGCGGGCGGCCCGTCGCCGGGCGACGGCCCGGCGCGGGCTAGCGTGGCCGTGTGCCCTACTTCGACGCCGCTTCCTCCGCTCCCCTGCACCCCGTCGCCCGGCAGGCGCTGCTTGCCGCGCTGGACGAGGGGTGGGCCGACCCGGCCAGGCTCTACCGGGAGGGACGCCGGGCCCGGCTGTTGCTGGACGCGGCCAGGGAGGCCGCCGCGGAGGCCGTGGGATGCCGCCCGGACGAGCTCACGTTCACTCCTTCGGGGACGCGCGCGGTGCACTCGGGAATTTCCGGGGCCCTCGCGGGTCGTCGGCGTGTCGGCCGCCATCTGGTCGTCTCCGCGGTCGAACACTCGTCGGTGCTCCATTCGGCCGCCGCCCATGAGGCCCAGGGCGGATCGGTCTCCGAGGTCGCGGTGGACCGGTCGGGTGCGGTGAGCGCGGCGGCGTACGCGCAGGTGCTGCGCGAGGACACCGCGCTGGCCTGTCTGCAGTCCGCCAATCACGAGGTCGGCACCGAGCAGCCGGTGGCCGAGGTCGCGGAGGTCTGCCGGGCGGCGGGGGTGCCGCTGCTGGTGGACGCCGCTCAGTCGCTGGGCTGGGGGCCGGTGCCGGACGGCTGGTCGCTGCTGGCGGCGAGCGCGCACAAGTGGGGCGGTCCCTCGGGGGTCGGGCTGCTGGCGGTGCGCAAGGGGGTGCGGTTCGCGGCTCAGGGACCGGCCGACGAGCGCGAGTCGGGGCGGGCCGCGGGGTTCGAGAACATTCCGGCGATCGTGGCCGCGGCGGCTTCGCTGCGGGCGGTGCGGGCGGAGGCGGCGGCCGAGTCCGTACGGCTGCGGGCCCTGGTGGACCGCGTCAGGGCCCGGGTACCGCAGCTGGTGCCCGATGTGGAGGTGGTCGGCGATCCGGTGCGGCGGCTGCCGCATCTGGTGACCTTCTCCTGTCTCTATGTCGACGGAGAGACCTTGCTCCATGAACTGGACCGGTGCGAATTCTCCGTATCATCCGGTTCCTCCTGCACCAGCAGCACACTGACACCGAGCCATGTGCTCAGGGCCATGGGGGTGCTGTCGGAGGGGAACGTACGGGTGTCGCTGCCCGCCGGCACCACAGGCGAGGACGTCGACCGCTTCCTGGACGTACTGCCCGGGGTGGTGGCAGAGGTACGGGAGAGGATGGGGGCACCCGTTTCGGCTCCCCCCTCCCCCGCCGCGTCCGCGTCCCTGGTGGTCGACGCCCTCGGGAAGCGCTGCCCGATCCCCGTGATCGAGCTCGCGAAGGTGATCGGGGACGTACCGCTGGGCGGGACGGTGACCGTGCTCTCCGACGACGCGGCGGCGCGGCTGGACATCCCGGCCTGGTGCGTGATGCGCGAGCAGGAGTACGTGGGCGAGGAGCCGGCGGACCGCGGCTGGGCCCATGTGGTCCGCCGGCTGACCTGAGACTCCCCCTTCGGGATCAGCCCAGGTGCGCGCGGACCTCGGCGGCGGCGTCGTGGCCGTACGCCTTGGTGAAGCGGTCCATGAAGTGGGCGCGGCGCAGGGTGTACTCCTGGGTGCCGACCGTCTCGATGACCAGGGTGGCGAGCATGCAGCCGACCTGGGCGGCGCGCTCCAGGCCGACGCCCCAGGTGAGACCGGAGAGGAATCCGGCCCGGAAGGCGTCGCCGACACCGGTCGGGTCGGCCTTGATCTCCTCCTCGGGGCAGCCGACCTCGATCGGCTCCTGACCGGCCCGCTCGATCCGCACGCCGCGGGCGCCGAGCGTGGTGACCCGGTGACCGACCTTGACCAGGATCTCCTCGTCGCCCAAGCCCGTCTTGGACTCGATGAGCCCCTTCTCGTACTCGTTGGAGAAGAGGTACGTGGCGCCGTCCAGGAGGATCCGGATCTCGTCGCCGTCCATCCGCGCGATCTGCTGCGAGAAGTCCGCGGCGAACGGGATGCCGCGGGAGCGGCACTCCTCGGTGTGGCGGAGCATCCCTTCTGGGTCGTCCGCGCCGATCAGGACGAGGTCGAGGCCGCCGACACGGTCGGCGACGGACTTCAGCTCGATGAGCCGTGCCTCGCTCATCGCGCCCGTGTAGAAGGAGCCGATCTGGTTGTGGTCCGCGTCCGTCGTGCAGACGAAACGGGCGGTGTGAAGGACCTCGGAGATCCGGACCGACCCGGTGTCGACGCCGTGGCGGTCGAGCCAGGCGCGGTACTCGTCGAAGTCGGGACCCGCGGCACCGACCAGGATCGGGTTGGTGCCCAGCAGGCCCATGCCGAAGCAGATGTTGGCGGCGACACCGCCCCGGCGCACATCGAGGTTGTCGACCAGGAAGGACAGCGAGACCGTGTGCAGCTGCTCCGCGACCAGTTGGTCGGCGAAACGGCCGGGGAAGGTCATGAGGTGATCGGTGGCGATGGAGCCGGTGACTGCGATTCGCACGGGGAAACTGCTCCTGTGGAGATCGGGGGGAACGGGTGACGGTGTTCCCGGGGCGGCGTGACAGTTCACGCTACCCGTTCCCCGCACTCGCCCTGAAGGGGGGAAAACTACCCGATAGTAGGGCTTTCTTCCCAAGGCGTGTGATGTCTACGGTGCGCGTATGTCGAACCACAACGCTCCACGCGAGTCCGAGATCAGCCTGGCCGAGCTGCGCGGTGACTGCGCACGCATGGCTCCGCACTGGGTGGCTCCCGCGAAGTCCGCCCCCGTTCCGGTCGCGCCGTCCCTGATTCACGGGGTGACCGTGCCTCCGGCCTCCGCGCGGCTGATCGACGCCATGTCCGAGTACGGCGACTGAGCCCGGCACACCGGTCGCGGACCCCCACCCCTGAGGGAACCGTGTGCCCGCGTGCCCCGTCCCACCGTTGTCCCCACCCGCGGGACGGAGGGCAGGCCGGTGACGGTCTGTGACGGCAACGCAGGCGAAGGAGCGATCCGGTGAGCACCGAGCGACCCGACAACGACGTGACCGGCCCCCGGCGGCGCCCGCCGCTCGCCGTGGCCTCGGTGGCGGCAGCCGTACTGCTGGCCGGGGGCGGTGGCGCGTACTGGGCCGCGACCGCCGCGGACGGCGACGGCGGGAGCGGCGGCCGCGCGGCGGCCGACGGGGAGCGCACTCCTCCCCCGCTGGCCCTGGACGAGCACGCGGGCGGCCCGGCGGCCGACGGGTCCCCGCCGGGCATCGCAGCCGGCATCGCGCCGGGCGAGCCCGATCCGCACGGCGGCCGAGTGGTCTACCGCGCCTCCGGCAAGCTTCCCGAGGGGCCCGGCACGGCGGCGGTGCGGCGCACCGAGGGCACCGTCTCCGCGGCGCAGGTGTCCCGGCTGGCGAAGGCGCTCGGCCTTGAGGGCACCCCGCGGACGGAGGGCACGTTCTGGAAGGTGGGGTCCGACAAGGACGGCTCCGGCCCGGCCCTCCGGGTGAACAAGCAGGCGCCGGGCACCTGGAGCTTCGCTCGGTACGGCTCCGGCGGCACGGACAACTGCGAGGGTGTCTCGGCCTGTTCGAGCACGAAGGTGGCCCCGGGCGGCAGCGGCTCCCCGGTGGGCGAGGGCGCCGCCAGGGCCGTCGCGGCGCCGGTCCTGAAGGCGGTGGGGCAGGACGACGCGGCCCTCGACACCCGGCAACTCATGGGCTCGGTACGGGTGGTGAACGCCGACCCGGTGGTGGACGGACTTCCCACCTACGGCTGGTCGACCGGGATCCAGGTGGGTTCGGACGGTGAAGTGGTTGGCGGCAGCGGGCAGTTGAAGGCCCTGGAGAAGGGCGACAGCTATCCGGTGATCAGCGCGGGCGAGGCGCTGAAGCAGCTGAACGGGGCGGCGTCCCGGACGGACGGGCGCGCGGACATCGGTGGGTGTGCCACCCCCGTACCGCTGCAGGACGGCCTGAAATCGCCGGAGGTTCACTGCAAGACGCGGACCGGGGCCGAGCTGCCGACGACGACCGTGACGGTCGACAAGGCGGTGTTCGGCCTGACGACGCGGTACGTGGCGGGCAGGCAGACGCTCGTACCGTCCTGGCTCTTCTCGGTGCGGCCGGCCGCGGGCGGCACGGGTGAGACCGTGTCGCAGATCGCCGTGGACCCCGCGTATCTGACGAAGGAAGCGCCGTCGGCGACGGCCCCGGCCCCGGGGGACGCAGGGAAGACCTCGCGGCAGATCCTGTCGTACAGCGCCGACGGGCGGACCCTGTCCGTAACGTTCTGGGGCGGGGCCTGCAGCACGTACACGGCGAGTGCGAGCGAGGGCGGGAAGACGGTGCGGGTGACGGTGGCGGAGGCGAAGCCGGCCGGGAAGAAGCTCTGCGTCATGATCGCCAAGGAGCTGACCCGCACGGTGACGCTGGACGCGCCGCTCGGCGACCGGACGGTGGTCGACGCCGCGTCGGGCGGCGACGTGCCCCGCGGCTGACGTCCGGGCCCGTACACACGGCACAGAGGCGGGGGGGGGGGGGGGGGGGGGGGGGGGGCGCGGGCGCGGGGGGGGGGGGGGGCGGGGGGCGGGGCGGGCGGCCCCCCCCCCCCCCCCCGCCACCCCCCCCCCCCCCCCCCCCCCCCCGGGGGCGCCCGCCCCCGGGCCCCCCCCCCCCCGCCTCTGTGCCGTTCCGCGAGCGCCTTCAGGGCTCAGCTGAAGGAGTCACCGCAGGCGCAGGAGCCCGTGGCGTTGGGGTTGTCGATCGTGAAGCCCTGCTTCTCGATGGTGTCGACGAAGTCGATCGAGGCACCACCCAGGTACGGAGCGCTCATCCGGTCGGTGACGACCTTGACGCCGTCGAAGTCCTTCACGACATCGCCGTCGAGCGAACGCTCGTCGAAGAAGAGCTGGTAGCGCAGGCCCGAGCAGCCCCCGGGCTGAACGGCGACGCGCAGCGCCAGGTCGTCACGGCCTTCCTGCTCCAGCAGGCCCTTGACCTTGGCTGCGGCGGCGTCGGACAGGAGGATGCCGTCGCTCACGGTGGTGGTCTCGTCCGATACGGACATCTGCTTCTCTCCCGGGTTGTACGGAGACTGCTTGCCGACGTTGCAACCGTCGGGACCGCGGATTCATTCCGGGCCGAGCGCTTGCCTGTTCCATTCATGCTCGCACACCGGACGCCCACGGGGATGCGTCACATCGACACTATGGCCATCGTCAAAGTGACGTGAACCGGATATGATAGATAACGTCAATTAGACGAAAAGGCTCAAAGAAAGGGTACGTGACGTGACCACGGCCCACCCCGTCCAGGATCTCGACGTCCAGCCGACGCCCCTCGCCCTGCTCCTGCTCGGCCGAGAGGCCGACCCGAAGAGCGAGCGTGGCGTCGAGTGCCCCGGCGACCTGCCCTCCCCGTCCGACCCGGACCTGGTGGAGCGCGCCCGCGCGGCGAAGGAGAAGCTCGGGGACAAGGTGTTCGTCCTCGGCCACCACTACCAGCGCGACGAGGTCATCCAGTTCGCGGACGTCACCGGCGACTCGTTCAAGCTCGCCCGGGACGCGGCGGCGCGCCCGGAGGCCGAGTACATCGTCTTCTGCGGCGTGCACTTCATGGCGGAGTCCGCCGACATCCTGACAACCGACGACCAGAGGGTCGTGCTGCCGGACCTGGCGGCCGGCTGCTCCATGGCCGACATGGCCACCGCCGAGCAGGTCGCCGAGTGCTGGGACGTGCTGACCGAGGCCGGGGTCGCCGAACAGGTCGTACCCGTCTCGTACATGAACTCCTCCGCCGACATCAAGGCCTTCACCGGGCGGCACGGCGGCACGATCTGCACCTCCTCCAACGCGAAGCGGGCGCTGGAATGGGCCTTCGAGCAGGGGGAGAAGGTGCTCTTCCTGCCCGACCAGCACCTGGGCCGGAACACCGCGGTCCGGGACATGGGGATGACGCCGGCGGACTGTGTCCTCTACAACCCGCACAAGCCGAACGGCGGTCTGACCGCCGAGGAGCTGCGCGACGCCAAGATGATCCTGTGGCGCGGGCACTGCTCGGTGCACGGGCGCTTCTCGGTCGACTCCGTCAACGATGTGCGCGAGCGGATACCGGGCGTCAACGTGCTGGTGCACCCGGAGTGCAAGCACGAGGTCGTGGCGGCGGCGGACTACGTCGGCTCGACGGAGTACATCATCAAGGCCCTGGAGGCGGCCCCGGCCGGCTCCAAGTGGGCGATCGGCACCGAGCTGAACCTGGTGCGGCGCCTGGCGAACCGCTTCGCCGCCGAGGACAAGGAGATCGTCTTCCTCGACAAGACGGTGTGCTTCTGCTCGACGATGAACCGCATCGACCTGCCGCACCTGGTGTGGACGCTGGAGTCGCTGGCCGAGGGGAACCTGGTCAACCGGATCGAGGTCGACCCGGAGACGGAGAAGTACGCGAAGCTGGCGCTGGAGCGGATGCTGGCGCTGCCGTAGCGGCGGCCACGCAAGGCCCCGGGGCGCCCTCGGGCGTTTCTCCGGGGCCTTTCGCGCGGGTAGGCCCTGTCCTGCCGATCTTCGCGGGCCCGGGGCGTCTGTGCGGCACCCCGCCGCGTTGTCGGTGTCGCCCGAGTACGTCCAGTACGAGGACGAACCTCCGCCTTGCGATGCACCGCACCAGACGCCCCAGGCTGGTCCACGAAGATCGGCAGGACAGGACCTGGTGGCGGCGGGCTGATTTCCCCCATACGGCACACAGGATGTCCGTACCGTAATTACGCTGCTACTCACCGCAGCGCACATTTCACGGGGGTACGGCGCCACATGACTTCTCGCAGCCCGGTGGACGACCTCGTGGTCGTCGTCCCGGGCATTCTCGGCAGCCGACTGGCCGACGCGGACGGGCACGAGGTCTGGGGCCTCTCGGGCCCGGCCCTCCTCCGCGGGATCCGTACGTTCGGCCGTTCCGTCAAGGGCCTGGCGCTGCCCCCTGACCTGGGCGACGAGCACCCGGGCGACGGTGTGCGCCCGCTCGGTCCGATGCGCGACCTGCACGGGCTGCCGGGCGTCTGGACGCTCGTGGACGGTTACGACGGCTTCCTGGACTGGCTGGAGCACCACTTCACGCTGCGCCGCCGCGGCGTGGGAGAGGAGGCCGACGCCCCCGCCAACCTGATCGGCTTCGCCTACGACTGGCGGCTCTCCTGCCGCTACAACGCGGACCGGCTGGCCGAGCGGGTGGACGAGGAGCTCGGCCGCTGGCGGGCCTCGGCGCCGGAGCGGGCCGAGGCCCGGGTCGTCTTCATCTGCCACTCGATGGGCGGCCTGGTCACCCGCCAGTACGTGGAGCGGTGCGGCGGCGCGGAGCTGACGCGCCGCGTGATCACGCTCGGAACCCCGTACCGGGGCTCCCTGGACGCCCTGCTCTCGCTGGTCAACGGAGTGGGCCCGGCCGGTATCGGCCTCACCGCGTTCGCCCGCAGCCTTCCGTCCCTCCACCAGCTCGTTCCGGACTACGCCGCGCTGATCACCGCGCCGGGCGAGCCGCTGCGATACGCCCGTGAGGTGACCGGCCTGCCCAGGACCGACGCGGCACTGCTCAAGGACGCCGCCCGCTTCCACGAGGCGCTGCGGGAGTCCGGGGCGGGGGCGGCGTACGGGGTGGAGTACGTACCGATCAGCGGGGTGCGCCAGCCGACCCCGACCACCGCCGAGGTCCACGGCGAGAGGCTGACCGGACTGCTCACGATCGACGGGACCGACGAGGGCGGCGACGGCCGCGTGCCCCGGCTCTCCAGCGCCCACGTGGGGGCGGCGGGGCGGCCCGCGTACACCCCCTGGGAGAAGCACGGCTCGCTCCAGAACAACACGGCGCTGCGCCAGGCCCTCTACAACTGGCTCACCCCGGACCCGCCGGCCCACCGGGGCCCGGAGGCCGCCGACATCCCGCTGGTGGTGGACGCCCCGGACGCGATCACCGAGGGCGAGGTGTACGAGCTGCGGGCCACGGTCCCGCCGGACATACGGGGCCACGACCGGGTGGCCGTCCTCGCGGCGGCCGGGGGCGGACCGGTGCGGACGCTGAACAACCTGGGCGGGGGCCGTTACGTGGCACGCCTGGCCGGACTTCCGGCAGGGCCGCACCGGGTGCGGGTGAGTACGGGGAACGCGGGCCATGTCGTGATGACCGCGCTGGTGCTGGTACTGGAGGGCGGGGCGGGCGATGGTGCGTGAGGCGGGCGTGGCGGGCGACGACGGACGCGAGCCGGTGGGGACGGCGCTGTGCGTGGCGTGCGAGGAGTATGCCGACAAGCGGAGCTTTCCCCGGCTGACCGGGGCGGTGGCCCAGATGGAGGGGATCGCCGGACTGCTGGAGGGTCTGGGGATCGCGGCGCAGGTGGTGGGCGGCGGGAACCCGTCCTGGGCGGCCTTCGACGAGGCCCTCACCGCCTGGAGCGAGGGCCGGTGGGAGACGGGGGCGGCGAAGCCCGCGATCATCGTCTGGTCGGGGCACGGCGTGCTGATCGACGACGAACTGCGCCTCGCGCTCTGCGACCTGGATCTCGACGTCGAGCAGGTGATGCGTGACGCACGCGCCCTCAAGCGGGGCGTCTCGGCCGAGACGCTGGTCAATGACGCGGTGGCGTCGGGCGCGGACCAGATCCTGGTGATCATCGACACCTGCTACGCGGGAGACGCGGTGAGCCGGGGCCTGGAGAAGGCTCTGCGGCGCTGGGAGGCCATGTCCACGCCGCCCGGCCACGCCAAGTGGTTCGGGATCATGGCGAGCTGTCGGCGCAACGAGACGTCGGACGGCGGCGGCCCGCTGCTCACCGCGTTGGCGGAGGTGCTGAGGGCCGGCCCTGCCACCACCGAGTACCGCTCGGCGTGGAGCGCCCACAACGCGTTGGTCAGCGGCCCGGACCTGCTGGCCGCGCTGGGTGAGCGATGGCGCGGCGAGGGGCAGACACCGGTTCCCGCCACCCTCGGCACCGGGCGGCCGGTCTTCCCGAACCCGCGCCATGTACCCGGGGCCCCCGCCCGGCTGGTGGAGCACCTGGTGCTCGCGGCGCGCGGGGCCGGGTACCGCGAGGAGGGCTGGTTCTTCACCGGCCGGAAGGAGGTGCTGAACCGGATCGTCGCATGGCTGGAGGCGGACGAAGCCGGGCTCTTCCTGGTGACCGGCCCGGCGGGCTGCGGCAAGTCGGCCGTGCTGGGCCGGATCGCGACGCTCACCGATCCCGTGCAGCGGAAGGAGACCGAGGCGCACGGGGGCCTGCGCGAGGACGACCCGGACCCGGGCCTCCGCCCCGACCGCTCCCTCGCCTCCGTGCATCTGCGGGGCCTGAGCCCTCTCCAGGCGGCCTCGGGGCTGGCCCGGCAACTCGGACTGCCGGAACCCCGCAACGCGGACGACTTCCGGGGCGAGCTGCGGGAGTTGTCCCCGCAGCCGGTGCTGGTCCTCGACGGCTTGGACGAAGTACCCGCCGAGCACCTCCGCGCCATGATCGAGGAGCTGGTCTTCCCGCTCAGCCGGATGAGCCCGGTCCTGCTCGGTTCCCGCGACCGCGCGTTCCGCAGCCGCCTGGCGGAGGAAAAGTTCGGGGACGAGACACTGCCGGACGCCCTGGCCCGTCTGACCGGTACCGGCGTCACCACGGCGGACCTGGAGCGGGAGCCGCACACGCAGGAGGACATCGGTGAGTACGTGTTCCGCCGGTGCGAGGCGGCCGGTGTCCCGGAGGGCCGGGCGCGGGAGGCGGGCGACGCGGTGGCCGCGCGTGCCACGGCGGTGGGCGGCGGGTTCCTGTTCGCCCGATTGGTGACGGGCTCGCTGCTGGTGGGGGCGGGTGACGCCCACGACGACCAGTGGCCGGCCGGCCTGCCGGATTCCATCGAGGCCGCGTTCGAGGAGGACTTGCGGGCAGGGCCGGTACGGGTCCGGGAGGACGGCACCGAACGGCCGTCCGCCGCGCGGGATCTGCTGACCGCGCTGGCGTGGTCGGTCGGGCGCGGGATGCCCGCCGGGGGCGTGTGGGAGGAGGTCGCCGGCGCGCTGGGCGGCCGCGACGTGTCGTACGACGAGAGCGACGTGGGCTGGGTGCTGTCCTCGTATGGCCGCTACATCGTCGAGGACGCGGAGAACGGGCAGGCGGTGTACCGGCTGTACCACCGCGAGTTCGTGTCGTATCTCGCGGGGCGGGAGGGGCCGGGGGTGGTGAAGCCGGCGAGGTGGCGTTGGCCGCGCTGGTCGCGCACGTCGAGCGGCGAGCGGTGGACGGCGACTGGGGGGCGGTCGATCCGTACGTGCTGTGGGGGCTGGCGCAGCACGCGGCGCGGGCGGGTGCACCGGGAATCGGGATGCTGCGGTGGCTGGTGGAGCGGGGCGGGGCGGGCGCGGTGCCGTTTCTGGCCCAGGCCTTGCATCTCTTCTCCCAGCGGCTCGGGTCGGAAGGGGATCCGGACGGTGCGCTGGCCCACGCGCGGGAGGCGCTCGCGCTGTACAAGGCGCTGGAGCACGCCTCTCCTGGGGCCTTCAAGACGGCGGTGGTACGCACGCTCATCAACGTCGCCAACCGATACGCCGAGATCGGCGACCGTGAAGGGGCGCTGACGCCGGCGCGCGAAGCGGTCGTGCTTCAACTGAGCCTTGCCGACGCGGGAGAAAGCGCGTCCCTCCCCGACCTGGCTCTCGCCCTCGGTACGCTCGGCCCGCGCCTCCACGCCATCGGCTACCACAAAGGAGCGCTCACACTCACGCGGGACGCCGTCGGCATCTTCCGGCAGCTCGCCGCACACACTCCGGCGACGTTCCGCCCCGGCCTCGCCGTCGCGCTGAACAACCTGGCGATGAATCTCACAGCCGTCGGGGAACGCCGGGCCGCCGTACCGCCTGCGCAGGAGGCAGTGGAGATCCACATGGAGCTCGCCGCGTCGCACCCCGATGAGTTCCTGGCCGGTCTCGCCAACGCGCTGACCAATCTGGCCGGCAGCCTCAAGGCCATCGGAAGCCACGCGGAGGCTCTTACTCACGCGGAGGCGGCGGTCCGGGCCAACCGGAAGGTGGCCGAACGCCAGCCCACCGTCCTGCGGTCCGCTCTGGCCGGATCCCTGACCAATCTGTCCGTGCACCGCGAGGAGGTCGGTGACCTTGCGGGGTGCCTCGCGCCCGCGCGGGAGGCTGTGGAGATCTGCCGGGAACTCGTTGCGCGTCATCCGGCCGTCTTTCAGCCGGAGCTGGCAGGCGCCCTCCACAACCTGGCGGACAGGTTCTCCGCCACCGGGGATCGCGAGGGCGCGCTCGCTCCGGCGCGAGAGGCGGCGCGCATGTACGCCAAGCTCGCTTCGCAGCACCCGGACGTCTTCCAGCCGGATCTCGCCCGGTCCCTGACCTCCTTGGCCAACAAGACGGCCGCCGCTGGAGACCGGGCGGCAGCGGTGCTGTTCGCGCGCGAGGCCGTACGCATCCAGCGCGAACTGGCTGAAAGCCGACCGACAGCGTCCCTCCCGGGCCTCGCCGCGATGCTCAACAACCTCGCGATGCACCTCGTCTCCGCAGGTGAGCCTGCGACGGCCCTGGTCCACGCCGAGGAGGGGACCGGCATCTACCAACGCCTGGCCGCCGAGGATGCGAGCGCCTTTCTCCCGGAGTTCGCAACAGCGCTCAACAACCTCGGCAACCATCGCGCCGCCTTGGGCGATGTTTCCGGGGCGCTCGCGCCGGGTCGGGAAGCCGTCTCCATCCGCCGCGCACTCGCCGCACAACAGCCCGCCGTCTTCCGGCAGGACCTGGCCACGGCACTCGCCAACGTCGCCGCTCACCTGAACAGGGCCGGAGATCCGGCGGCGGGACTGCGAGCGGCGGAGGAGGCTGTCGATCTCCTCCGTGACCTCGCCGAGCGACAGCCCGCCGTCCGCTCCGCTCTCGCGGGCTCACTCGGCACCCTGGCACAGAACCTCGCCGACACCGGCAGCCGGAAGGAAGCCCTGGCGCCGGCCCGGGAGAGCGTCCGTATCCTGCGTGGTCTCGTCGATGAACTGAGCAGCGCCTTCCTTCCTGATCTGGCTCTTGCCCTGCAGAATCTCAGCAAGCACCTGGGGATGAACCAGGACGCCACAGGAGCCGTGAGCGCGGCGCAGGAAGCGGTTGCCGCCTACCGGACCCTGGCGCTGGAGAACCCCGGCGCCTTCGAAACCGACCTGGTCTCCGCTCTCGCCAACCTGGCACGGGCACTCGTCCGGACCGACGACCGTGTCTCGGCGATCCGGGAATTCGACGTGGCCGTGGAGGAGTTCACCTCCGCCCACCCCGCAACCGCCCGCCGCCTCGGTGTCGAGCGGAGTGTCTTCCTGCTGGACTGTCCCGATCCTCAGGCCTCGATCGGCGTACGCGCGCTCGTGGCCTTCCTCGATGAGGACTCCGCGCCGGACAGCGGCGGCGCGGGCGTCGTGACCGTACGGGCCCGGCGGGCGCTTCGCGCCTTCAGGGACACCGAGTCCGTACGCACCGCGTGGGAAGAAGAAGCAACCTCCGCCCCCGCACCGGCCTGGCTCGCTCTGTCACCGGAGACGCTGGACCTCGTCAGTTCGTGGATGTTCGCGGCCAACTGGCCCCAGTCACGCGACTTCTGGTCCCAGAACGCCCAAGCGCTGAGCAACGAGGAGACAGCGACGGCCCTCGAAGAGCTGGCACTCCTGGACCCCCGCACCGCACAGCAGCACGCCGCGCTCCGCGAGGCCGTCCTCGTCCACGGCGTGACCGCCGCCTACGATCCGCTGATCCTCGCGGAACAGCTGGCGGAGTGGGTGGACTGCGCCACCTGGGCGGAGTCACGGGTCTTCCTCCAGGACCACCCCCGCATCCTCCAGGCCCAGCCGTCCGAGGCCACCCCGCTCGCGCACGCCGCCGTCCTCGATGTCGCCCGCACCGAAGGACTGGACGCCGCGTACCGCCTCGTCGAGGACCGCGACGCCCTCCAGGCGTACGTGGAAAGGGCGTTGGCAGCCGGAGACGGCAACGCGCTGCTGCACGCGGCGGCCATCGAGGGGCAGGTCTTCGACGACGGGCTGTCCTCCCTCACCCACGCCCAGGCGGGCATGGTGCTCTCGGGGGTCGTCGAGGGCATCGAACCGGACGAGCTGGCCACGCTCCTCCCCCGCGCACACGAGGAGACCCGTGCCCGGCTGCTGAGGGAGATCCTCGCGCTCAGCGTCCGGCACGCCCACCCGCACGGCGAGACATGGCTCCGGATCGTCCAGGCTCTCAGCGGGGCCGCCTGACGCTCACCGCCCCGCTGTCAGCCCGCGTTCCCGCCGCTCTCCAGCCGCCCGCCCCGGCTCTCCGCGATCCGCAGGGTGTCCCCCAGCGACTCGGCGAGCCGGGTGCCCGCGAACCGTAGCTCCTGCTCCCCCACCACGGTCTCCGCCAACAGCTCCCGGGCCTCGGCCAGTACGTATTCGGCCGAAGCGATCATGTCGTCTTCCAGCTCGTCGGCCATCCGGGAGAGGCGGCTGTCCGGGTTCGCCGCGCTCAGCCAGCACGGGCCGCCGCGCTCGTTGGTCCACGGGAGCAGTCGCAGGGCCCGGCCCTGTCCGTCGAACATCATGTCGGTCGCTACCTCCGGAGCAGGCCCTCTGGTGCTCCGCACGAGAGGGTGGTTACGGTGTGTGCCGCCATCGTCGCCCTGGGGAACTCCGCCCCAACAGGGCTCCACTGTCCCGGCCTTGGGAACGGGACACCCGAAAGGCACGCACCGTGACGTTCAAGCCCCAGCCGCTCACCCCTTATCTGTCCGCCCGCCACTACTTCGGCTCCGAGCAGCGCCGCCACCGCGAGCGGGCGGGCCTGTCGCTCGTGCAGCTCGCGGGCATCGTGAACTCCAGCAAGAGCACGCTGGCCCGGATCGAGACGGCCGACCTGATGCCGCCGCCGGACATTCCCAGCCGGCTGGACATGGCCTTCGGGACGGATGATCACTTCCATGGGCTCTACGAGCTCGCCCGGCGCGAGATCCACCCCGACCAGTACCAGCGGTACATGGACTTCGAGTTCCGGTCCGAGGTGATAGAGCAGTACGGCGCGCAGGCGCTGCCGGGGCTGTTACAGACCGAGGAGTACGCGCGGGGGTTGCTCCGCTGCCAGGAGGACCTGAGCCACGAACAGGTCGAGGAACGCGTCACCGCACGCATGTCCCGCCAGGAGCGGCAGCGTTCGGACAAGCCGCCGTTCCGGTGGGCGATCATCGATGAGGCCGTGCTACGGCGGCAGGTGGGCAGCCCTGCCTGCATGGGTGAGCAACTGGCTTCGCTGCTGGAGCAGGCGGACACGCCGAACAGTAAGGTTCAGGTGATGCCGTTCGGTGCGGGTCCACACTCGCTGCTGGGTGGCGCGCTGACTCTGCTGAACCTGCCCGACGGCACTTCGGTGGCGTACGAGGAGGGCATTCAGGCCGGTCACCTCTACGAGGATCCGGCCGCGGTGAAGAAGTGGCGGCGGCAGTACGAGGTACTGCGCGCCAACTCCCTCCCCCTGGCCGAGTCGGCGGAACTGATCCGGACCGCGATGGAGGGCTACCGACCATGACCCACTCCCCCGAGCTGAGCACCGCCCACTGGCGCCGCAGCAGCTACAGCAACACGAACGGGGGCGAATGCGTCGAGATCAGCGACGACTTCCCCGGCGTCGTCCCCGTACGCGACAGCAAGAACCCCGCCGGACCCGCGCTCGTCGTCCAGGCCGCGGCCTGGGGCGCGTTCGTCTCCTCGCTCAAGTAGCAGCAGCGCTCGAACATCAAGCGGAACCCGAAGGGGCCTGTCCCACACACTCGTGTGGGACAGGCCCCTTGTCATGCCGGGCGGGTCAGGCCGTCGCGGGCTCCGGCTCCTCGGAGGAGGTCTCCTCCGGCTCGGCCGGGGCCGGCACGCCGGCCTTCTTGGCGCGCTTGAGCGCCTTCTTCTTCGCGCGGCGCTCCTTGCGGAGCTCCACCATCGCGTAGAGCGTCGGCACGAGCAGCAGGGTCAGCAGCGTCGACGTGACCAGGCCGCCGATCACCACAACGGCGAGCGGCTGCGAGATGAAGCCGCCCTCGCCGGTGACGCCGAGCGCCATCGGAAGCAGGGCGAAGATCGTCGCGAGTGCCGTCATCAGGATCGGACGGAGCCGGTGACGGCCACCCTCCATGACCGACTCGACGACGCCCATGCCCTGCGTCCGGTACTGGTTGATCAGGTCGATCAGCACGATCGCGTTGGTGACCACGATGCCGATCAGCATCAGCATGCCGATCATCGCCGGTACGCCCATCGGGGTGCCGGTGACCACGAGCAGGCCGATCGCTCCGGTCGCCGCGAACGGGATGGAGACCAGCAGGATCAGCGGCTGGACCAGCGACCGGAAGGTCGCCACGAGCAGCATGAAGACGATCGCGATCGCGGCCAGCATGGCCAGGCCGAGCTTGATGAACGCGTCGCTCTGGTCCTCGGAGACACCGCCGATGGTGGCCGTGGCGCCGTCCGGGAGCTTCAGAGCGTTGATCTTCGTCTGAAGCGAGGCGCCGACCGCGCCGGTGTTGTCACCGACGGGCCTGGCGGTGATGGTCGCGGCGCGCTGGCCGTCGATCCGGGTCATCGAGACCGGTCCGGGGACCAGTTCGACATCGGCGATCCGACCGAGCTTGACCGGGCCGAGCGAGAGGTTCTTCAGCTCGGCCATCGTGGTCGCCGGGTGGGCGGACTTGATGACGACGTCGCGCTCGGTGTCGTCCATGATCGCCTTGCCCGACGGGGTGCCGCGCACCGCTCCGGCGACGGCCGCGCCGAGCGTGGTCTGGTCGAAACCGGCCTCCGCGGCCTTGGCGTTGGCCTTGACCGAGATCCGCGGGACGCTCTGCGCCAGGTCGCTCTGGACGTCGGTGACGTCCTTGAGCCCGGCCACCTCGGCCCGTACCTCTTCGGAGGCCTTCTTCAGGACGTCCGCGTCGGCGGCCTTGACCACGACGCTGAGGTCCTGGCTGCCGAAGCTGCCACCCGCGGAGACGGTGGTGTCACCGATGCCGTCGAGCTTGCGGAGCTCCGTGTCCAGACGCTTCTGCACGGCCTCGGAGTCGCCCGCGTCCTTCAGCGTGATCTGGTACGAGGCCTGGTTGGAGCCCGTACCGCCGCCGAAGGCCGCCATGAAGCCGGAGGAGCCGACGGTGACCTGGTAGTCCTTGACGCCCTTGTCGCCGGTGAGGACCTTCTCGACCTTCTTGGCCGCCGCGTCGGCCGCCGCCAGGCTGGTGCCGGGGGCCAGCTCCTGCTTGATGGAGAGGACCTCCTGCTCGCCCTGGTCGAAGAAGTTGGTCTTCAGCAGCGGGGCCATGCCGAAGGTGCCGAACAGCACCACGATGGCGATGACGATGCTGGTGACACGGCGCCGGGTCGCGAAGCGCAGCACCGGGACGTACAGCCGCTGGAGCCGGCTGCGGGCTTCCTTCTCCTCGGCCTTGCGACGGGCCTCGTCCGGGTTCTCCGTGCTGCCCTCGGGGGCGCGCAGGAACCAGTACGACAGGACGGGGACGACGGTCAGCGAGACCAGCAGGGAGGCCAGCAGGGCCGCGGTGACGGTCAGCGAGAACGAGCCGAACAGTTCGCCGACCATGCCGCCGACGAGACCGATCGGCAGGAAGACGGCGACCGTGGTGAGGGTCGAGGAGGTGACCGCACCGGCCACTTCCTTCACCGCGGTGATGATCGCCGACTGGCGCTCCTCGCCGTAGCCGAGGTGGCGCTTGATGTTCTCCAGGACCACGATCGAGTCGTCGACGACACGGCCGATCGCGATGGTCAGCGCGCCGAGCGTGAGCATGTTGAGCGACAGGTCACGGGTCCAGAGCACGATCAGCGCGAGGACCACGGAGAGCGGGATGGAGACCGCGGTGACCAGGGTCGAACGCAGCGACGCGAGGAAGACCAGGATCACGATGACCGCGAAGAGCAGGCCGAGCGCGCCCTCGGTGGTCAGACCGGAGATCGCCTTGGAGACGGCGGGGCCCTGGTCGGAGACGACCGTCAGTTCGGCGCCGGTGCCGAGGTCCTTGCGGAGGTCGGGGAGCTTCTCCTTGACCGCGTCCGAGATGGCGACGGCGCTGCCGTCCTTGTCCATCGTGGCCATCACGGCGAGGCTCGGCTTGCCGTTGGTGCGGGTGATGGAGACCGCGCTGGACGGCTCCTGCTTCACCGTGGCGACGTCACCCACGCGGACCGGCTTGCCGGGCTCGCCGGTCGCCGGGTCCTTGCCGGTGACCCGCAGGTCCTCGATCTGCTTCAGGGAGGTGAAGGCGCCGCCGACCTGGACGGTACGGCTCTTGCCCGACTCGGAGAAGGAGCCGGCGGGGACGGTCGCGCCGCCCGCCTGGAGCGCCTGGGAGAGCGTCGCGGCGTTCAGACCGGCGGAGCTGAGCTTCTTGTCGTCGGGGGTGATGGAGACCTGGAGGTCCCGCACACCGTCGACGGAGACCTGGCCGACGCCGCTGATGTTCTCCAGGGCGGGTACGACCGTGCGGTCCAGCTGGTCGGCGAGGGCCTGCTGGTCCTTGTCGGAGGTGACGGCGAGGACGACGGTCGGGATGTCGTCCGTCGAACCGGCGACGACCTGCGGGTCCACGGAGTCCGGAAGCTGGACGCGGGCGCGGTTCACCGCCTGCTGGATGTCGGCGACGAGCTGCTTGGTGCCCTCGCTGCCGAAGTCGAAGGTCGCCATGATGACGGCGTTGCCCTCGCTGGCGGTCGAGGTGGTGCCGGTGACGCCGTCGACGGCCTTGATGGAATTCTCAAGCGGTTCGACGACCTGCTTCTCGACCACATCGGGGGACGCGCCCTGATAGGGGGCGAGCACCGACACCATCGGGAGTTCGATGGTGGGCAGCAGCTGCTGCTTGAGCTGCGGGATCGCGATCGCTCCGAATACGAGCGCGACGATCGAGATCAGTCCGATCAGGGCCCGTTGCGCGAGGCTGAATCTGGACAGCCAGGACATGGGTGGGTCTCTCTTCTGTGGCTTACGCGGCAGATGGGCGGGCGGCTGAAGGACAGACCCGACCCACCTATACGATCACCCGCCGACGGGTCCGAAAGCGTCGGCCCAGGGTCGCTTTCTTATGCCGCGCATACCGCAGGTGGAGTACGCCGTATCTCCACCCGTCACTCCACCCGAGGGCGCACCAGGCCCGATTCGTAGGCGATTACCACCAATTGAGCCCGGTCCCGGGCGCCCAGCTTCGCCATCGCCCTGTTCACATGGGTCTTCACGGTGAGCGGGCTGACCACGAGCCGCTCGGCGATCTCGTCGTTGGAGTGCCCGCCCGCGACCAGGACCAGCACTTCGCGTTCGCGGCCGGTGAGCGCGGCGAGCCGGTCGGAGTACTCCGCGGCGCTCGGTCCGTCACCGTCCGAACTGCCGCCCTGGGCGAGGAAGGTGGCGATCAGCCCCTTGGTCGCGGCGGGCGAGAGCAGCGCCTCGCCGCCCGCGGCGACACGGATGGCGTTGAGCAGTTCCTCCGGTTCCGCCCCTTTGCCCAGGAAGCCGGAGGCCCCGGCCCGCAGCGACTGCACCACGTACTCGTCCACCTCGAAGGTGGTGAGCATGACGACCCGTACGTCCGCCAGTTCCGGATCGGCGCTGATCATGCGGGTCGCGGCGAGTCCGTCCGTGCCCGGCATCCGGATGTCCATCAGCACCACATCGGCCCGGGTCGAGCGGGCGAGCGCCACGGCCTGCGCGCCGTCCGCCGCCTCGCCGACCACCTCCATGTCGGCCTCCGAGTCGACCAGCACCCGGAACGCGCTGCGCAGCAGCGCCTGGTCGTCGACGAGCAGCACCTTGATGGGCGGCGTCATGTGTTCTCCCCCGTCCGGCCCGCCGCGCCCGGCTCATCCGGCTCTGCCGTGCGGGCCTTGACGGGCAGGATCGCATGGACCCGGAACCCACCGCCGTAACGGGGCCCGGCGGTGAGGGAACCGCCGAGCGCGGTGACGCGTTCGCGCATGCCGAGGAGGCCGTGACCGCCGCCGTCCCCGTTGCGTCCGCCCCCGCCCGAACCGTTGTCGATCACGGTCACCTCGGCCGTGGCCCCGACCCGTACGACACTCACCTCGGCCCTCGCCCCGGGGCCCGCGTGCTTGCGCACATTGGTCAGCGCCTCCTGGATCACCCGGTACGCGGCCAGGTCGACGGCCGCGGGCAGCGGGGGCCGCCGGTCGGTGCAGGCCACCTCGACCGGGAGCCCGGCCCGCCGGACGGTGTCCACCAGCTCGTCGAGGACCGCGAGGCCCGGGGCCGGTTCGGTCGGCGCCTCCGGGTCGCCGGACTGACGCAACAGCCCGACGGTGGCCCGCAGTTCGTTGAGCGCGGAGCGGCTCGCCTCCCGGACGTGGGCCAGCGCCTCCTTGGCCTGGTCGGGGCGCTTGTCCATGACGTGGGCGGCGACGCCGGCCTGGACGTTGACCAGGGCGATGTGGTGGGCGACGACATCGTGCAGATCGCGGGCGATCCGCAGCCGCTCCTCGGCGACCCGGCGCCGGGCCTCCTCGTCGCGGGTGCGCTCGGCCCGTTCGGCACGCTCCCGGATCGCGTCGACGAAGGCCCGCCTGGAGCGGACGGCGTCCCCCGCGGCCCCGGCCATACCGGTCCAGGCGAAGACGCCGAAGTTCTCCTGGCTGTACCAGGGCGGCGTGCCGAAGAGCATCGCGGCGGCCGTCAGCGCGGCCATCGTCAGCAGGCCCACCCGCCAGGTGGTGGGCCGGTCGGTGCGGGAGGCGACGGTGTACAGCGCGATCACGGTGCTCATCACCACCGGGGCCGGCGGGTCGAAGCGCACCAGCTCGACGACGGTCAGCGCGGCGGTGGCCGCGAGCACCGGCATGGGGCTCCGCCGCCGCCAGATGAGCGCGACGGCACCGAGCACCATCAGGAACACACTGGTCGCCTCGGGCGTACGGGTGCCGAAGGTGGGTCCGCCGGGTCCGCTCGGCTCGACGAACGATCCGATGATCATGGCCACGAGCACGGCCAGGGCGAGTGTCGCGTCCAGCGCGAGGGGATGGTCGCGCAGCCAGTGCCGGACGCGCTGAACCCCGGTTCCGAGGGTGGTCACGTCAAGCTACGTTACGGCGTGTCGCGCGGGAATCGTCCGGGTCGTACGGAGGCATCGGCACGGAGCACGTGGATCGGCGGAGCACCTGGAGTGCGCGACACCCGGAATGCCCCGGACATCCGGAGCGCGGTCCGGCCTGCACACCCGCGCCCCGCGCCCCGTGTCCGGAGCGCGGTCCCGCCGGCCGGGTCCACCGGACCGGACACAGCCGTGCCCCGTGTCCGGCGGACCGGACACGGGGCACCGACTCGTGCGGGAGCTGGAGAACGCCCGGCGTCAGCCGGGGATCAGACCGTCGTCGCGGAGCATGGCGCGCACCTCTTCGAGGGTCGCCTCGGGCGACGGCAGGATCAGCCCGGACGGCTCCAGGGAGTCGTCCGGCAAGGGTGTGCCGAGTTCGCGCACCCTGGCGAGGAGCGCGTGGAGGGTGGAGCGAAAGCCGGGGCCGTCGCCGCGCTCCACCTCGGCGAGCAGTTCGTCGTCGAGCTCATCGAGCTCGGCGAGATGGCTGTCGGCCAGTGCGACCTGGCCCTCCCCCATGATCCGTACGATCATGACGCCGCCTCAACTCTTGTCGAACCTGTGCGGGGACTGCGACGACTGCTGCTGCGCGGCATCCTGCGGGCCGCCCTCGATCGCCTGCTGCTGGGTGGAGCCGCCGGCCAGCTCGGCCTTCATGCGCTGCAGCTCCAGCTCCACATCCGTACCACCGGAGATCCGGTCCAGCTCGGCGGCGATGTCGTCCTTCGCCGTCCCGGTCGGGTCGTCCAGGGCTCCGGAGGCGAGCAGCTCGTCGATCGCGCCCGCCCGTGCCTGCAGCTGCTGGGTCTTGTCCTCGGCCCGCTGGATCGCCAGGCCGACATCGCCCATCTCCTCGGAGATCCCGGAGAATGCCTCGCCGATCCGGGTCTGCGCCTGGGCAGCGGTGTAGGTGGCCTTGATGGTCTCCTTCTTGGTCCGGAAGGCATCGACCTTGGCCTGAAGCCGCTGGGCCGCGAGAGTGAGCTTCTCCTCCTCACCCTGCAGCGTGCTGTGCTGCGTCTCCAGGTCGGTGACCTGCTGCTGGAGTGCGGCGCGCCGGGACAGCGCCTCGCGGGCCAGGTCCTCGCGGCCGAGCGCGAGCGCCTTGCGGCCCTGGTCCTCCAGCTTGGACGACTGCCCCTGCAGCTGATTCAGCTGCAACTCCAGCCGCTTGCGCGAAGTCGCCACGTCGGCGACCCCGCGGCGCACCTTCTGAAGCAGCTCCAGCTGCTTCTGGTACGAGTAATCGAGGGTCTCGCGCGGATCCTCGGCCCGGTCAAGGGCCTTGTTTGCCTTCGCGCGGAAGATCATCCCCATACGCTTCATGACACCGCTCATGGGCTTCGCGCGCCCCCTTCTGACGGACTGAGCTCCAGCACTCCAACAGAACCCACAGTACGGGCCCTGTCTCTATTACCGCACTGTTCGAGCACAGATGTGCTCCTCCCCAAGGACGACTGCGCCCGGTCACCGCTCCGGCCCAGGGAGTAGGTGATGGTCGGGGAAACCGGTGACGACGTCCGTGCGGAACCCTTGGGGACACCGGCGAGGACGCAGGCCGTTGCCGGATCGTTCCCGACCGGCCTGGGGTCCCGGCGATCGAACCCGTACCCTTGGGCCTTGTGTTCCGTAGCCGTTCGAAGGAAGAGAAGGCGCCCACCGGCAAGGTGACGGCGGACCTCTCCAAGCAGCCCCGCGACCCGCAGGCCCCCAAAGGTCGCCCCACCCCCAAGCGCAGCGATGCCCAGTCGCAGCGCCGTCGCGCCTCCAGTGGTGCGCCGCTCGACCGCAAGGAGGCCACGAAGCGGCAGCGCGAAGCGCGCCGTGTGGACCTGGCCAAGCAGCGTGAGGCGCTCGCCAGTGGCGACGAGCGCTATCTGCCGGTTCGCGACAAGGGCCCGGTGCGGCGCTTCGTCCGCGACTACGTGGACTCACGTTTCTGCATCGCGGAGTTCTTCCTGCCGCTCGCCGTGATCATTCTGATCCTCAGCGTGATCCAGGTGCAGAACATCCAGAACATCTCCCTGCTGCTCTGGCTCATCGTGATCGTGCTGATCGTCGTCGACTCGATCGGTCTCGCGTTCCGCCTGAAGAAGCAGCTGAACGCGCGCTTCCCCAATACGCCGAAGCGCGGCGCGGTTGCCTACGGGCTGATGCGTACGCTTCAGATGCGTCGGCTCCGACTGCCGAAGCCGCAGGTCAAGCGCGGAGAGCGACCCTGAGCACGGACATCTCCGGCTCGGTCGGCGGTCCTGCCGCCGGCTCGCCGGACGGCGCCGCCCCCGCCCTGGTCACCGGGTTCTCGGGGGCTGCCCCGGGGTGGTTGAAGGGGCTCGGCGGACTACGCAACACCGTCCGCCAGGAGCTCGTCGCGCGGCAGCTCGACGAGCAGATAGCCGCCCGCTTCCCGGTCGGGCAGCGGCTGCGCGTCCTGGACGTCGGCATGGGCCAGGGCACCCAGGCGCTGCGCCTGGCCAGGGCCGGTCACACCGTCACGGGCCTGGAGTCCGAAGCGGAGATGCTGCGGGTGGCCCGTGAGGCGCTCGGCAGCGAACCCGCGGGCATCCGTGAGCGGGTCCGGCTGATCGAGGGCGACGGCCTGGACACCGGGGTGCACTTCCTGCCCGGCAGCTTCGACGTGGTGCTCTGCCATGGCGTGCTGATGTACGTCCGGGAGCCGGACGCGATGCTGGCCGGACTGGCGCGGATGCTGGCCCCCGGCGGACTGCTCTCGCTGCTCGTGCGGAACGCCGACGCGCTGGCGATGCGACCCGGCACCGCCGGGGACTGGGACGCCGCGCTGACCGCCTTCGACACGGATACGTACACCAACCGGCTGGGCATCGCGGTCCGGGCCGACCGGCTGGACGCCCTGACGGCCACGCTCGCCGGGATCGCCGCGCCCCTGCACGCCTGGTACGGGGTCCGCGTCTTCACGGACGACGTCAGCAACGACGTGGAACTGCCGGCCGCCGCCGAACTGGAGCAGGCGCTGGCCGCGGAGGACCGGGCCGGGCGGACGGACCCGTACCGCCGGGTGGCCGCGCTGCTGCATCTGTGCGGGGTGCGGGGCTGAGGGCCGTCCCGTAGTCCGTGGTGGATCAGCGCGCGGCGTCGGATGCGGTGCATCGCAAGGCGGGGGAGCATCCGCATACGGGAAGTATTCGGACGTTCCGACAACGCGGCGAGGTGCCGTAGCCAGTTCCGACAACGCGGCGAAGTGCCGTAGCTGTCGTCGCGCGCCCGCCAGGGATTACGCACGGGACAACCCTCAGGGCCTCTCGTGCGGATCGTGCCGGGCTCGCCCGCCCCGGCGGTGTGCCCGGTCGGCCGCCCCCAAGAGGCCACCAAAGAGACCAAAAGCGACAATCCGAACATGGATGCTTCCCACTCCCGCAGCCGTGTACGTCGTCTGCTGCTGCCTCTGACCGCGGGTGTCTGTGCGCTCGCCCTGGTGAGCGGGTGCTCGGACGCGAGCTCCGATACACCGAGCGCCGATCCCACCAAGTCGGCCTCCGCCACCCAGTCCGCCAGTGATCTGCAGAGCGACTACCAGGCCGTGATCAAAAATGTGCTGCCGTCGGTCGTGCAGATCGAAGCCGGCAACAGCCTGGGCTCCGGCATCGTCTACGACTCCAAGGGCCACATCGTCACCAACGCCCATGTGGTCGGCAACGAGAAGACGTTCAAGGTCACCGTCGCCACCGGCGAGAAGGTGGAGGGCGCCACGCTGGTCGCCTCCTATCCGGAACAGGATCTGGCCGTCATCAAGCTGGACACCGTGCCGAAGGGGCTGAAACCCGCGAAGTTCGGTGACTCGGACAAGGTCGAGGTGGGGCAGATCGTGCTGGCGATGGGCTCGCCGCTCGGGCTGTCCTCCAGCGTCACCCAGGGCATCGTCTCGGCGCTCGGCCGGACCGTCAGCGAAAGCCGCGCGGGCGGCGGCACGGGCGCGACGATCGCGAACATGGTGCAGACCTCGGCGGCGATCAACCCGGGGAACAGCGGTGGCGCGCTGGTCAACCTCGACAGCGAGGTGATCGGCATCCCGACCCTGGGGGCGATCGACCCGCAGATGGGCGACACCGCGGCACCGGGAATCGGGTTCGCGATCCCCGTGTCGATGGTGAAGACGGTCGCCGACCAGATCATCAAGAGCGGCAGGGTCACCGACTCGGGCCGGGCGGCGCTGAACGTCGTCGGTCGCACGGTCGTCGACACGAACTACCAGCCGGCCGGAGTGGCACTGGTCAGCGTGACGACGGACGGCGCCGCGGACAAGGCGGGGCTGCGGGCCGGCGACATCATCACCAAGCTCGGTGATCTTCCGGTCACGACGATCACCTCCCTGTCGGAGGCACTGGCCTCGGACAAGCCGGGCCAGAAGGTCACCGTGACGTATCTGCGCAACGGGGCGCAGAAGACGGCGCAGGTCACCCTGGGCGAGATCTGACCTCAGGCCGCGGCCCGGACGCCTCCGGGCCG
This sequence comes from Streptomyces sp. NPDC104309, assembly GCF_055584025.1. Classification (NCBI taxonomy): domain Bacteria; kingdom Bacillati; phylum Actinomycetota; class Actinomycetes; order Kitasatosporales; family Streptomycetaceae; genus Streptomyces; species Streptomyces sp. NPDC104309. Next base: position 48,989 of record NZ_JBVJMV010000038.1, read on the forward strand.
GCCCGGAGGCGTCCGGGCCGCCGCGCCGCGGCCCTTACGGGGCGGCGGGAAGTCCGCGCCCCGGCGGCCCCCCCATTGAAAGCCGCCCCCCCCAAGGCCCCCCCACCGAC
>NZ_JBVJMV010000038.1:49108-81370 GCF_055584025.1 Streptomyces sp. NPDC104309
CGACACATCCACCCCGCGCCCCGCCCCCCCGCCCACCGCGCCCGCCGGCCGGGCGCCGCCCCCGCCCCCCCCCGCCCCACCGGGCTCGGCGGCAAGTCCGAGCCCGTACGGCCGCCACATGTAAGGCCGCCACGCCTAAGGCCGCCACACGTACGCCCGCCAGCGCGTCGGGGCGGGTCAGTCCTGGTCGGCCTGGAGGCTCATGGGGCCGTAGATCTTCGTCGTGTCCTCGAAGAGCGTCGCCTGGTCCGCCCCGCCGTCCAGGAGTTCCTTCCAGTACTCACCGATCCAGGACTCCGCGTCGCCCTGCGTCGTGAATTCCTCCGGCCGCAGGGCCGGCTCCGTCTCCGTACCGTCGGACTTCTCGAACCGCCACGTCCACGCCATGTCCGCCTCCTGGGTCACTTTGCTGCCCGCAGCCTAGTGCCTCCAACCAGTGACGGAACGGGGCGTGCGCCGGTCCGGACACCCCCCAGGTCGCGCAGCCGTCGCGCGGACGCGGGAGGATCAAAGGCGTGGAACTGACTCTGCTCGGCACCGGAGCCCCCGACGGGCTGCCGCGGCCCGATTGCCCATGCGCCGCCTGCGCCACCGCCCGCGGGACGCGCTCCCGGGCCGCGACCGCCCTGCTGGTCGACGACGCGCTGCTGCTCGATCTCACTCCGGGGGCCGTGTTCGCCGCGGCCCGTGCGGGGCACTCGCTCACCGGCGTACGGCAGGTGCTGCTCACCCACCCGCACGACGGGCCCGCCGTGGAGCTGCCCGCCGGGCTGCCCCCGGCGGGACGGGTGCCGGACGGGCGGGAGCTGACGCTGATCAGCGGGCACCGGGTGCGGGCGGTACCGATGGACGCGCCGGGTACGGGCTACGAGGTGACCGCGCCGGAGGGCGCCCGGCTGCTCTACCTGCCGCCGGGCGGCGCCCCCTCCGGTCTCGCGGACCGGGTGGCGCAGCCGTACGACATGGTGGTCGGCGATGTCGTCGGACGACCGGACGCGGTGGCACGGCTGCGGGCCGTCGAGGCGATCGGGCCGGCCACCGAGGTCGTCGCCGTCCACCTGGACCACGACGCGCCGCCCGGCGCCGAGCTGGACCGGCGGCTCGCCGCGGCCGGCGCGCGGGCCGTGCCGGACGGGACGACGCTGGTGGTGGGCGACCACCACGCGGTGCGGGAGGTACCGCGACGCACGCTGGTGACCGGCGGCGCCAGGTCGGGGAAGTCGGTGGAGGCCGAGCGGCGGCTGGAGACGTACCCCGAGGTGGTCTACGTGGCGACCGGTGGAGGCAGGGAAGGGGACACGGAGTGGGCGGCCCGGATCGGACTGCACCGGGAGCGCAGGCCCGCCGCCTGGCGCACCGAGGAGACCTGCGAGCTGGTGGAGCTGCTGGAATCGGACGGGCCGCCGCTGCTGATCGACTGTCTGTCGTTGTGGCTGACGGACGCGATGGACCGGGTGGACGCCTGGGACGACGTGGCGTGGGCGGGCGGCGGCGAGGACGCGCTGCGGGAGCGGACCGCCGAGCTGGTCGCCGCGGTGCGCGGAACGCGGCGCACGGTCGTCGCCGTGACCAACGAGACCGGCTCGGGCGTGGTGCCCGCGACGGCTGCCGGACGACGGTTCCGGGACGAGCTGGGGCGGTTGAACGCCGCGTTCGCCGACGAGTGCGAGCAGGTGCTGCTGGTGGTGGCCGGACAGGTGCTGACACTGCGCGGCTGACCCGAACACGGCGACGGCGACGGACGCGGACACGGATCGCGGGAACAGAACGCGAGCACGGAACGCGGAAGCAGGACGCGGAAGCGCTGACGGAACGCGAGAACCAGGAGGAGCGGACATGGCACGTGTACAACCGATGCTGAACGGTGTTCCCGAGACCTTGTTGTGGACGCTCTACAACCGGGCGTACGAGGCGGGGCAGCCCTACCCGGTGCTGGACGATCCGATGGCCCTGCGGCTGCTGGAGGATCTGGACTACCCCTTCGAGGAGCGGTTCGGGCGGCCGAACGCGTTCCACTCGCAGGCCCAGGGGCTGCGCTCCCGCTGTTTCGACCTGGCCGTGCAGAACTATCTCGCCGACCGGCCGCAGGCCACGGTGGTCGCGCTCGGCGACGGGCTGGAGACCGGCTTCTGGCGGGTCGACAACAATCGGCTGAACTGGCTGAGCGTGGAGCTGCCGGAGGTCGCCGAGCTGCGCCGGGCGCTGCTGCCCGCCTCCGACCGGCTGCGCACCCTGGCCCGGTCGGCGACCGACCTGTCCTGGCTGGACGAGATCGAGGACCCGGTGGGCCGCGGGGTCGTCGTGACGACGCAGGGGCTGCTGATGTATCTGCCGCCCCCCGAGGTACGGAGGGTCCTGGCGGGCTGCGCCGAACGCCTGCCCGGCGGCATTCTGGTCCTGGACACGATGGCGCGCTGGCTGGCCAGGGGCACGGTGGCCGGCACGTCGAAGGTCGGCCGGATGACCATTCCGCCGATGCGCTGGGCGATGAACCCCGGCGAGCGGCACAAGCTGCGCGGTGCGCATCCGGCGATCACCGAGGTGCGGGCGCTGCGGCTGCCGCGGGGTCGGGGCGCGATGGGCGAACTGATCCGGCTCCAGTCGCTGCTGCCGGGGCTGCGGACCCTGACACCCGCGATGACGCAGCTGCGGTTCGGAGGCGGCACTCGGCACTGACCGGGCGTCAGAAGTGTGACGGGTACTGTTCCGCAGTGAGCCCGCCGCCGGGCTCACCGGCCCACTGAACGCATCGACCCGCGAGGCAGACCCCCGTGAATCTGGACGACTTCTCCGACCTGATCGAACGCCCCGACGGCGGCGTACGGCGCGACGCCGAGGAACGCCGGGAGCGCCTGGCCGTTCCTCCGGGCGCCCTCGGCCGCCTGGACGAGCTGGGCGAATGGCTCTCCGCCGCGCAGCAGTCCGTACCGGTCAGGGCGATCGAGCAGCCGCGCGTGGTGCTCTTCGCCGGCGACCACGGGGTGGCCGAGCTGGGCGTCTCCGGGCGCCCCGCCGGGACCGCGTACGAGCTGGTGCGGGCCACCCTGGAGGGTTCCACCCCGCTCGCCGTACTGGCCCGGCAGTTCTCCGTACCGGTGCGGATCGTCGACGCCGGTCTGGACTGCGACCCGGAGCTGCTGCCCGAGTCGGTGGTCCGTCACCGGGTGCGGCGCGGCAGCGGCCGGATCGACATCGAGGACGCGCTGACGGCCGAGGAGGCCGAGCAGGCGGTGCGTCTGGGCATGGCGATCGCCGACGAGGAGGCCGACTCGGGCACCGATCTGGTGGTGCTCGGCGATCTGAGCGTCGGGGGTACGACGGCCGCGGCCACGCTGATCGCGGCGCTGTGCGGCACCGACGCCTCGGTGGTCACCGGGCGCGGCGGTGCGGGCATCGACGATCTGGCGTGGATGCGCAAGTGTGCGGCGATCCGGGACGCGCTGCGGCGGGCCCGGCCGGTCCTCGGTGATCAGCTGGAGCTGCTGGCCACGGTGGGCGGTGCGGATCTGGCGGCGACGACCGGGTTCCTGCTGCAGTGCGCGGTGCGCAGGCTGCCGGTGATCCTGGACGGGGTGGTCTCCTCGGCCTGTGCGCTGGTGGGTCAGCGGGCGGCCTTCCGGGCACCGGACTGGTGGCTGGCGGGCCAGGCGAGCGGCGAGCCGGCGCAGGCCAAGGCCCTGGACCGGATGGCACTCAACCCCTTGCTGGACCACGGCGTCATGGTGGGGGAAGGAAGTGGTGCATTGCTCGCACTTCCGCTTGTTCGGGCCGCGGCCGCGCTGGCGGCGGAGCTGCCCGAGCGCGCACCCGTCGCCGACGAGAAGGACGGTGCCGGCGAAGGGGCCGACGGAAGCGGAGCCGACCGCGACGCGACCGACGGCTGACGGAACCGGCAGAGCTGCGGTCGCCGAACAATCGGCCGCAGCACAGTCCCCTCATGCTGCGCGATGCAACATATGATCGCTTTTCATGGGAGAGGTCCGATTGTCCACCGAGGATTCCGGGCGGGGCAGCACCCGGGCACCGAGCACCGCCCGGTCACGCCGCAGTGCCGCGTTCACCATCTGGTACCTGCGTGTCGTGTCGTTCATCAATTTCCTGAGCGCCGTCTGGGTCACGCTCGGAAACGACCTGCGCCGCCACAACACCGCGAACTATTTCACCCCGTACCTGCTCACCGCGGGCTTCTCCTCCGGGGTGGTCGCGCTGTTCCTCGCGATCACCATGCGCCGCCGCAAGCGGGCCGCCTGGATCGTGAACATGGTGGTGAGCAGTCTTCTGCTGCTGCTCTTCGTCCTGGTGATCCCGTTCCCTGAAGTGCGGCAGTATCCGCAGAACTGGATCTCGCTGGTGCTGACCGCCGTCTTCGTCCTGGCCCTGGTCCTCGGACGGCGTGAGTTCTACGCGAAGGGCGACCGGTCCAACCCCCGGCTGGCCGCGATCGTCGCGGCCGTCGGGCTCCTGGTCGCCTCACTGATCGCCGCGGGCCTGGTGACCCTCACCAACACCGCGCACGACGAATACCGCTCGACCTTCCTGGACCGCTGGCGCTACGGCACCCTGCGGCTGGTCTCGATCACCGACAACGACACCAACTACCCCGGGATCACCACGCCCGGCTGGGTCAACGTCAGCATCAACATCCTGTCCACCCTGCTGCTGATCGCCGTCGTGTACGCGGCGTTCCGGGCCCGCCGGGCCGTCGACCCGATCACCCCCGAGGACGAGGCCCGGCTGCGCGTGCTGCTCGACAAGCACGGCGAGCGGGACTCGCTCGGCTACTTCGCGCTGCGCCGGGAGAAGAGCGTCATCTGGTCGCCGACCGGAAAGGCCGCGGTCGCCTACCGGGTGGTCGGCGGGGTCTCGCTCGCCTCCGGTGATCCCATCGGAGACCCGGAGGCGTGGCCCGGAGCGATCGAGCCGTGGCTGGCCGAGGCCCGCGAGCACGGCTGGATCCCGGCCGCGATGGGGGTGAGCGAGGAGGGTGGCACCGTCTACGCGCGGCACGGCCTCGACGCCCTGGAGCTGGGTGACGAGGCGATCGTGGAGACCGCCGAGTTCACCCTCGAAGGCCGCGCGATGAGGACCGTCCGCCAGGCCTACAACCGGGTCAGGCGCGCCGGGTACGACGTGACCGTGCGCCGGCATGCCGACATCCCCGCCGACGAGATGGCCGAACTGGTGCGGCGCGCCGACGACTGGCGCGACGGGGCGACCGAGCGCGGCTTCTCGATGGCGCTGGGCCGGCTCGGCGATCCGGCGGACGGGCAGTGCGTCATGCTCGAATGCCGCGACTCGCCCACCGAGGAGGGTGGCGGTCCGGGCGAGTTGCGCGCGGTGCTGAGCTTTGTGCCGTGGGGGCCGAACGGTCTCTCGCTGGACCTGATGCGCCGTGACCGGGATGCCGAGAACGGGCTGATGGAGTTCATGGTCATCGAACTCCTGCAGCGCGCCGAGGGGATCGGGATCACCCAGGTCTCGCTGAACTTCGCGATGTTCCGGTCCGTCTTCGAGCGGGGTTCACGGCTCGGCGCCGGACCGGTGCTGAGGCTGTGGCGCTCCATGCTCAGCTTCTTCTCGCGCTGGTGGCAGATCGAGTCGCTCTACCGCGCCAACGCCAAGTACCGGCCGATCTGGGAGCCGCGCTTCATGCTCTTCGAGAAGAGTTCGGACCTGCTGCGCATCGGCCTCGCGGCGGGCCGCGCCGAAGGATTCCTGGAGGCGCCCGGACTGCCCAAGTGGCTGCACCGCTCGCATCTCGGGACCCGTGGATGAGACCGGTGCGCGCACTGCGCGGGGCGGCTCGTCGCGAGTGGGGCCCGCTGTTCTCGACCGTACGCGACGCACTCGTCGCCTCCCGGTTGCAGGCGATCCCGATGACACTCGCGGCCGTCTGCCTGACGGCACTGATCCAGGTGGTGCAGAACCAGTCCTGGGGGTACGGACCGGTGCACGGCCTCGGGGCGGTGCGGGCCGAGGACCCGTTGTGGGCGGCCCTGCTGCGCACCCCGTTGTCACTGTTCGTGCCGGCGCTGGACCTGCCGGTGTGGGGGGCGCTGGCGCAGATCCTGGTGGTGTTCGGGACCGCCGAGATCTGTCTGGGCCGCCGGCGCACCCTGCTGATCGCGTACGTGGCGACACTGGCCGGGACGATGTACGCGCGGATCGGTGTCTCGATCGATCCCGAAGGGCTGTTCGGGCTGCCCGCGACGGATGCCCGGGTCGTCGACACCGGCCCGTCGGCGGCCGTGGTCGGGCTGGCCGTCTATGTCTGTTACGTCTACCGGGCCTGGTTCACCGGGGCACTGGTGATCGCGGCGATGGTGGCCGAGATGATCTTCAAGAACAATCTGGCGGGCAAGGAGCACCTGGCCGCGATCGCCGCGGTGCTCGTGCTGTGCGCGGCCACGATCCGCCGGGACCGGCGCCGGCTTCTGCGCCGGGCTCAGGACTTAGGGCCCGGGGCCGGAGACCGGTCCGGTGCGCCTCCGATCAGGTCCTGAAATCTGCGGCGCGGGCCCGCCCAGCGCACATCGTGGTGGTAGGCGCGCAGCACCGCCCGCGCACGGGCGCGGTGGCGCTTGCGGTAGAAGCGCCTCGCCCACATCGAGGTCGGCCGGGCCAGCCGGATCGCCCCGATCAGCGCGACGAACGGAACGAGGGTGCCGACGACCGCGAGCCGCGCCTTGCCCTTGAACAGGGAGATCAGCACGAAACAGAAGTTGACGACCAGGGTCAGGACGACACCGAGCCTGCCCTGCTGTTCGTCACTGCTCAGCTCGTTCACGCCGAGCGGTGAGAATCCGGCCAGGACCAGCAGCACCAGCGCCGCCGTGAGGACCACGACCTCCACGCTCTGACGGCCCTCCTCGGTCCAGTACACGTCGTCGAGGTGGAGGATCAGGGCGAACTCGTCCAGCACCAGACCCGCGCCCATGCCGAAGATCACCGCGCAGACGCCCGCGGTGATGCCTTGGCGTCCGCTGGCGACCGCCCCGAAGCCGCCGATGACGCTCAGCACCACCCCGGGCACCACGTGGTGGACATGCACTCCGCCGGGCGTGATGTTGCGGAACGGCCCCTTCCCCGCCCTGATCATCCGGGTGATGAACCGGGTGACGGCAAAGGTGAGCACGAAGGCGGCCAGGGCGAGGAGCAGCGGCAGCTTCCCCGGCTCGATGATGTTCCGATCGAACCAGTGACCCATGCCACTCACTCCCGATAGGACGCTTCCGTCATGATCTGTCGCGTTCTGTCCAATCTATCGGTCTGTCACAGCGATTAACCTGCGCGCCGTGACCTCCCTGAACAGCCATGGCCTGCGTTTCGCCTTCGGCACCCTGACCGTGCTCCCTGTCCGTGTCACCCGCTGGGACCGCGGTACCGCCCGCGCCGGGATGCTGTGCGCGCCGCTGACGGGCCTCGTCGTGGGGCTGCTCGCGGCGGTGCCCGGCGGCCTGTTGCTGCTGCTCGGCTCCGGCCCGCTGCTCGCCGCGGTCGCGTCCGTCGCCGTACCGGCGGTGCTGACCCGGGGGCTGCATCTGGACGGCCTCGCGGACACCGCGGACGGCCTGGGCAGCGGCAAACCCGCCGACGACGCCCTGCGGATCATGAAGCGGTCGGACATTGGGCCATTCGGTGTGATCACCCTGCTGTTCGTGCTGCTGGCCCAGGTCGCGGTCCTCGACCAGTTGTACGGGCAGGGCTGGGCGCGGGGAGCGGTGGCGGCGGTCGTCGCCGCGGTCACCGCACGGCTGGCGCTCACCCTGGCTTCCCGTCAGGGCGTGCCGGCGGCCCGTCCGGAGGGGCTGGGCGCGGCGGTGGCGGGCACGGTCACGGTCCGGGCCGCGCTGGCGGTCGGGGCCGTCGTGGTCGCGGCCTGTGCGGGGGCCGGCGCGCTCCTCGGCGGGTACGGGGCGCCGCGCCACGCCCTCGCCGCGCTGGCCGCCCTCGGCGCCGCCCAACTCCTGCTGCGCCACTGCGTGCGGCGCTTCGGCGGGGTGACCGGCGATGTCTTCGGCGCCCTGGCGGAGACGGCGGCGACGGCGGCCCTGGTGGTCACGGCCCTCGGTTAGGGCCTCTCGTTTGGATCATGCCGGGCTCGCGTGCCCCGGCACCGCGCCTCGCCGCGTTGTCGTCGGTCGCCATGGCGCTGCCATGACTCCCTCCTCCGCCTTGCGATCCACGGCACCGGACCCCGCTCCCTGATCCGGCCTGATCCAAACGAAAGACCCTGGGCCCTGGCCCGGCCGGCCGGGAGCTGTCCGCCCCCGCTCCGGGACAGCCCTCAGGCACGGGCCCCCGGACACTCCTGGCGCCACACTCCGAGCTCGTACTTCTTGAGCAGCGAGCTGAGCCCCAGCCGCTTCGACCCGGCGCAGAACCGGGCGACCGGCAGCTCGTACTCCACGTGGAAGACGGCCTTGTCCGCCTTCACGAACGGGGTGAGGGCCTCGCACTCGTCGTACTGCGCGCACTGTTCATTGACCGCGAAGTCGAAGTCCGGCTCCAGCTCGGGGATCTGGCCGAGGTCGTTCTTCAGGCCGACGGCGAGTCCATGGCGGTGGGCGATACGGGCGATGAGCCGGTTGTAGCGCAGCTGGTCGGCGGCGGTCAGCGGGAAGCCCGTGCGGTTGCGGTAGCCGTCCATGTTGTCGGGTTCCACCGCGTCGAAGCCCTTCTTCGCGCACATCGCGATCCGTTCCTCCATCAGCGGCTCCAGGACGTCCGTGCGGCGGATGTCGAGCCAGCGCTCCCCCTCCCACCCGTTGCCCTTGCCCCGCACCGAGGCGGGGAACTTCCCGGCGTCCGGGCGGAATTCCTCCCAGGCACCGGTGGAGAGGTAGCAGATCACCTTGCGGCCCCGGCGGTGCAGATCGGAGACGGCCGCGGCCTTGTGCTCGAAGCCGTCGATGTCGTACACCGGCACGTCCACCGTGGGGTCCAGCCGGCCGGAGAGCTGCCACTGCCAGCCGATGCCTGCCTTCGGCCGCCAGTGGTCCTTCGCGCCGGTTTCCGGCGCCGAGGTGCAGCCGGTCAGCAGGACCAGCACGGCCAGCAGAATCAGTACGGTGACCGGCGACGCCGGTCCCGGTCGCGTCACACGTGCAGCCTCATGGGCGCGCATGGTTCTCCCCCCATGGGTCCGTCACCGACAACGACCCTACTTCCACGGCGTGTTCCGACTGCACGGCCCCCGCTCCCGCTGCCCGCGGGCTCGGCCACGACACCACGACGGGCCGCGGGACGGCCCGCCGCCGTGATCCCGCAGCAAAGGCGCGCGTAGGCTCATTCCCGGCACATTGCGGCGGCGTCTACGATGCGCCGGGCACGGTCGGCCCACCCCTCGACCGACAAGGAACTCAACGGAAGCGAGATTTCACCACCGTGACTGCTCTCACTCTCAGCACTGCCGGTGCGGCGACGCTGCGCGCCGACGCACTCGTCGTCGGCGTCGCCAAGGGCTCCGGCTCCAAGTCCGGGGACCTGGTCCTCGCACCGGGCGCCGAGGCCGTGGACAAGGCGTTCGGCGGAATGCTCGCCACTGTCCTGGAGGCCCTGGGCGCCGCGGGTGCCGAGGGCGAGGTGACCAAGCTCCCCGCGCCCGACGGCCTCAAGGTCCCGGTCGTCATCGCGGCCGGACTCGGCTCCGTCCCGGAGAAGGACGCGGCGTACGACGCCGAGGCACTGCGCCGGGCCGCAGGCTCGGCCGCCCGCGCCCTGAACGGCTCGAAGAAGGCCGGCTTCGCGCTGCCCATCGCGTCCGCCGAGGACGCCGAGGCGATCGCCGAGGGCGCGCTCCTCGGTGCGTACGCCTTCACCGCGTACCAGGGCGGCGAGAACAAGCTGGCGCCCAAGGGCAAGAAGAACGGCAACGGCGCGAAGCTGCCGCTCGGCGAGGTCGCCCTGCTCGGCACCAAGCCGCGCGACAAGGCGTTCAAGGCCGCCGCCGAGCGTGCCGTCGCGGTCGTCGAGGAGATCAACCGCGCCCGCGACCTGATCAACACCCCGCCGAACGACCTGTACCCCGAGTCCTTCGCCGCCGTGGCCACCGCCGCGGGCAAGGAGCACGGCATCAAGGTGCAGGTCCTCGACGAGAAGGCGCTCGTCAAGGGCGGCTTCGGCGGTCTGCTGGGCGTCGGCCAGGGCTCGACCCACGGCCCCCGCCTGGTGAAGCTCGTCTACACGCACCCGAAGGCGGAGAAGACCCTGGCCCTGGTCGGCAAGGGCATCACCTACGACTCGGGCGGCATCTCGCTGAAGCCGGCCGGTCACAACGAGACGATGAAGTGCGACATGAGCGGCGCCGCCGCCGTGTTCGCGAGCGTCGTCGCGGCCGCCCGTCTGGGCCTCCAGGTCAATGTCACCGGCTGGCTGGCGCTGGCCGAGAACATGCCGTCGGGCAACGCCACCCGCCCCGGTGACGTGCTGCGCATGTACAGCGGCAAGACCGTCGAGGTCCTGAACACGGACGCCGAGGGCCGGCTCGTCCTCGCCGACGCGCTGACCCGCGCCTCGGAGGAGAACCCGGACGCGATCGTCGACGTGGCGACCCTGACCGGCGCGATGGTGCTGGCGCTGGGCAACCGCACCTTCGGCATCATGGCGAACGACGACGCCTTCCGTACCTCCATCCACGAGATCGCCGAGGAGGTCGGCGAGGCCTCCTGGCCGATGCCGCTCCCCGCCGACCTGCGCAAGGGCATGGACTCCCCGACCGCCGACATCGCCAACATGGGCGAGCGGATGGGCGGCGGCCTGGTGGCCGGTCTGTTCCTGAAGGAGTTCGTGGGCGAGGGCATCGCCTGGGCGCACCTGGACATCGCGGGCCCGGCCTTCCACGAGGGCGCGCCGTACGGCTACACGCCGAAGGGCGGCACCGGTTCCGCGGTCCGCACGCTGGTGAAGCTGGCCGAGCGCACCGCTGCCGGAGACCTCGGCTGAGGCAGCAGCCGACCTACGGCCCCGGGCATACGTCCGGGGCCGTACGTGTTCTGCGGGTGGCACCGCCGCACGGATCGGGCAGGTTTCGCTCTCAACGAAATCCACACGTCTCTACGCAGCGGTAATCACCCGAGACGGATGATCATCCGTCTCAGACCCGGGCCCCGCGTCCCGCCCACCGTCAACAAGTGCGAAGATGGGTTCTCGGCAGGACAGGGCCCCCACCACAGGGCCGAATAACAAAAGCGGCCGAACACCAGCCGACCGGCCGGTCATCCCCCAGCGACGGGGCCCGGCATACGGCGCACATGCATGGAGGACGTGACGTGGCGAACGACGCCAGCACCGTTTTCGACCTAGTGATCCTCGGCGGTGGTAGCGGCGGTTACGCCGCGGCCCTGCGCGGAGCGCAGCTGGGCCTGGACGTCGCTCTGATCGAGAAGGGCAAGGTCGGCGGCACCTGCCTGCACAACGGCTGCATCCCCACGAAGGCCCTGCTGCACGCCGGCGAGATCGCCGACCAGGCGCGCGAGGCCGACCAGTTCGGTGTCAAGGCCACCTTCGAGGGCATCGACATCGAGGCCGTCCACAAGTACAAGGACGACGTGATCTCGGGCCTGTACAAGGGTCTGCAGGGTCTCATCGCCTCGCGCAAGGTCACCTACATCGAGGGTGAGGGACGGCTCTCCTCCCCCACCTCGGTGGATGTGAACGGCCGGCGTGTCCAGGGCCGCCACGTGCTGCTCGCGACCGGCTCCGTGCCCAAGTCGCTGCCGGGCCTGGAGATCGACGGCAACCGCATCATCTCCTCGGACCACGCGCTGAAGCTGGACCGCGTCCCGAAGTCCGCGATCGTGCTGGGCGGCGGCGTCATCGGCGTCGAGTTCGCCTCGGCGTGGACGTCCTTCGGCACCGATGTCACGGTCATCGAGGGCCTGAAGCACCTCGTCCCGGTCGAGGACGAGAACAGCTCGAAGCTTCTTGAGCGCGCCTTCCGCAAGCGCGGCATCAAGTTCAACCTCGGTACGTTCTTCCAGGGCGCCGAGTACACGCAGGACGGCGTCCGCGTGACCCTCGCCGACGGCAAGACCTTCGAGGCCGAAGTGCTGCTGGTCGCCATCGGCCGCGGCCCGGTCTCGCAGGGCCTCGGCTACGAGGAGGCCGGCGTCGCGATGGACCGCGGCTACGTCCTCGTCGACGAGTACATGCAGACCAACGTGCCCACCATCTCGGCCGTGGGTGACCTGGCCCCGACGCTCCAGCTCGCGCACGTCGGCTTCGCCGAGGGCATCCTGGTGGCGGAGCGGCTGGCCGGTCTGAAGACCGTTCCGATCGACTACGACGGTGTCCCGCGGGTGACGTACTGCCACCCCGAGGTCGCCTCCGTGGGCATCACCGAGGCCAAGGCCAAGGAGCTCTACGGCGCGGACAAGGTCGTCGCTCTGAAGTACAACCTCGCGGGCAACGGCAAGAGCAAGATCCTCAAGACCGCGGGCGAGATCAAGCTCGTCCAGGTCAAGGACGGTGCCGTGGTAGGCGTCCACATGGTCGGTGACCGTATGGGCGAGCAGGTCGGCGAAGCCCAGCTGATCTACAACTGGGAGGCGCTGCCCGCCGAGGTCGCGCAGCTCATCCACGCCCACCCGACGCAGAACGAGGCGATGGGCGAGGCCCACCTGGCCCTCGCCGGCAAGCCCCTGCACTCCCACGACTGATTCAGTCGACCGGGCGCGACGACCGACCTACTTCCGCACTTTCGTAAGGAGCAACTGAAACCATGTCGGTTTCCGTAACCCTTCCGGCGCTCGGCGAGAGCGTCACCGAGGGCACTGTCACCCGCTGGCTGAAGGCCGAGGGCGAGCGCGTCGAGGCCGACGAGCCGCTGCTCGAGGTTTCGACCGACAAGGTCGACACCGAGATCCCGGCCCCGGCGGCCGGCATCCTCTCCGCCATCAAGGTCGCCGAGGACGAGACCGTCGAGGTCGGCGCCGAGCTGGCCGTCATCGACGACGGCACGGGCGCGCCGGCCGCCGCCGCGGCTCCGGCCGCCGAGCCCGCCGCCGCCCCCGCACCGGCGCCCGCCGCCGAGGCTCCCGCCGCCCCGGCCCCCGTGGCCGAGGCCCCGGCCGCCGCCGCACCGGCCGGTGGCGCCGCCGGTACCGACGTCACCCTTCCGGCGCTCGGCGAGAGCGTCACCGAGGGCACCGTCACCCGTTGGCTGAAGGAGGTCGGCGAGGAGGTCACGGAGGACGAGCCCCTCCTGGAGGTCTCCACGGACAAGGTCGACACCGAGATCCCGGCCCCGGTTTCCGGTGTGCTGCTGGAGATCGTCGTCGCCGAGGACGAGACCGCCGAGGTCGGCGCCAAGCTCGCCGTCATCGGTGCCCCGGGTGCCGCTCCGGCGGCTGCCCCGGCCCCGGCCGCGCCGGCACCCGCCGCCGCTCCGGTCGCCGCTCCGGCACCGGCTCCGGCACCGGCTCCGGCCGCACCTGCTCCGGCTCCGGCCCCGGTGGCGCCCGCCGCTCCGGCCCCGGTGGCGCCCGCCGCTCCGGCTCCGGTCACCCCGGCCGCCCCGGCCGCGACCTCCGGTGACGACGGCGCGTACGTCACGCCGCTGGTCCGCAAGCTCGCCGCCGAGAGCGGCGTCGACCTGGGCGCGGTCCAGGGCACCGGCGTCGGTGGCCGTATCCGCAAGCAGGACGTCGTCGCCGCCGCGGAGGCCGCCATCGCCGCCGCGGAGGCCGCCAAGGCCGCCGCCGCTGCCCCGGCGCCGGCTCCGGCCGCCGCCGCTGCTCCGGCAGCCTCCAAGGCGCCGAAGCTGGAGGCGTCCCCGCTGCGCGGTCAGACGGTCAAGATGACCCGCATGCGCAAGGTCATCGGCGACAACATGATGAAGGCGCTGCACTCGCAGGCCCAGCTGACCTCGGTCGTCGAGGTCGACGTCACCAAGCTGATGAAGCTGCGCAACCAGGCGAAGGACGGCTTCGCGGCCCGTGAGGGCGTCAAGCTCTCGCCGATGCCGTTCTACGTCAAGGCCGCCGCCCAGGCGCTGAAGGCCCACCCGGTCATCAACGCCCGGATCAACGAGGACGAAGGCACCATCACGTACTTCGACTCGGAGAACATCGGCATCGCCGTGGACGCCGAGAAGGGTCTGATGACGCCGGTCATCAAGGGTGCGGGCGACCTGAACATCGCCGGTATCTCGAAGAAGACCGCCGAGCTGGCCGGCAAGGCCCGCGGTGGCGGCCTGACGCCGGACGACATGTCCGGTGCCACCTTCACCATCAGCAACACCGGTTCGCGCGGTGCGCTGTTCGACACCGTCATCGTGCCGCCGAACCAGGCAGCCATCCTGGGCATCGGTGCCACCGTCAAGCGTCCGGCGGTCATCGAGACCGCCGAGGGCACCGTCATCGGTGTCCGCGACATGACGTACCTCTCGCTCTCCTACGACCACCGTCTGGTGGACGGCGCCGACGCCGCCCGCTACCTGACCGCGGTCAAGGCGATCCTGGAGGCCGGTGAGTTCGAGGTCGAGCTCGGCCTCTGAGCACCACGGCTGTAACCAGCCTCACCAGCGGCGCCCCCGTCCGGAACACTTCCGGACGGGGGCGCCGCCGTATTGTCTAGACACCACCGGTCGCCCCGGCAGCCGTGATGGTGCGGACAGCACCGGTTTGCCTCGAAGGAGCCCCTCATGACCCCGCCCGTCGTCCACTCGCTGCGCGAACAGATCCGCGAGCACATCGTGGACGGGATCGTCAGCGGGCGCTGGAAGCCCGGTGAGCGGATCGTGGAGCGGCGGATCGCCACCGAGCTGGAGGTCAGCCAGACGCCCGTGCGCGAGGCCCTGCGGGAGCTGGAGACGCTCCGGCTGATCGAGTCCGCGCCCAACAAGGGCGTACGGGTCCGCAATCTCACGGCGGCCGATCTGGAGGAGAGCTATCCGGTACGGGCCGGGCTGGAGCAGATCGCGGCGGAGCTGGCGGCTCCGGTCCTCGGCGAGGACTGCTCGCGCCTCGCGCCGCACGTGGCGGCGCTCTACGAGGCGGACCGGCTGGCCGACGGCGAGGCGCAGGTCCGGCACACCGTGGGATTCCACCGCGAGATGGTGCGGGCCGCCGGGAACGCCGTGCTGCTGCACACCTGGGAGGGGCTGGGCATCGAGGTGTTCACCGCCCTGTCGATCCGGTGGCTGGGCACCGTCCAGAAGTCGTACGCGGAGGAGCACGAGGCGCTCATCGAGGCGTTCCTGCGCAAGGATCCGGACATCGGGGTGCTGGTCAAGGCGCACGTGCTCGGCTGCGCGCCGCGCGCCTGAGGAGCGCGGCCGAGGAGCCTGTGCATCTGTCGTGAGGGGTGCTCGCCCGTGCAGGTGAGCACCCCTTTTGCGCGCAAAATCCCGTCACTCCGTGCCCCGTTCCGCGGCACCGAATGCCACTTTTCTTCATATCGAGAAGTTTTGCCGTTCATCCTTTGATCGATCATCGATCGGCGCCTTACAGTTCACTTCGCGGGCCCACCGGCCCCATCGCCCTGTCCTGCCAGTCAGGGCCTTTCTCCACCCCCCTCCACTCCGGAAGGCGGCGATCATGACCGACCCCGTAGGAAAGCTTCCGAGCGAGCTCGACCAGCTCCCGGACCGTGACCCCGAGGAGACCGCCGAATGGGCGGCCTCCCTGGATGCCGTCACCAAGGCCGCGGGCCCGCACCGCGCCGCGTACCTGATGCGTCGCTCGCTCCAGCACGCCGAGGGCGCCGGTCTCGCGCTGCCCAAGCTGCTGGAGACCGACTACGTCAACTCCATCCCGACCGCCGCCGAGCCCGCGTTCGACGGCGACCTGGAGATGGAGTCCCGGATCACCGCCTGGAACCGCTGGAACGCGGCCGCGATGGTCACCCGTGGCTCCCGGCTCGGCGTCGGCGGCCACATCGCCACCTTCGCCTCGGCGGCCTGGCTGTACGAGACCGGCTTCAACCACTTCTTCCGCGGCAAGGAGGGGGACGGCTCCGGCGACCAGCTCTACATCCAGGGCCACGCCTCCCCCGGCATCTACGCCCGCGCCTTCCTCGACGGCCGGCTCAGCGAGCAGCAGCTCGACAACTTCCGCCAGGAGGCGGGCGGCGACGGTCTGCCGTCCTACCCGCACCCGCGGCGACTGCCCTGGCTGTGGGAGTTCCCCACCGTGTCGATGGGCCTCGGCCCTCTCTCGGCGATCTACCAGGCGCGCTTCAACCGCTACCTGGCCAACCGCAACATCAAGGACACGTCGAACTCGCACGTCTGGGCCTTCCTCGGCGACGGCGAGATGGACGAGCCCGAGTCGACCGCGGCCCTCGCCCTCGCGGCGCGTGAGCGGCTCGACAACCTGACCTTCGTCATCAACTGCAACCTGCAGCGCCTCGACGGTCCGGTCCGCGCCAACTTCCGTGTGGTCCAGGAGCTGGAGGGCGCGTTCCGCGGCGCCGGCTGGAACGTCGTCAAGACGCTCTGGGGCAACGCCTGGGACGAGCTGTTCCAACTGGACACCACCGGTGCGCTGGTCCGCCGGCTCCGGGAGGTCCCGGACGCGCAGTTCCAGACGTACGCCACCCGCGACGTCGCGTACATCCGCGAGCACTTCTTCGGCGCCGAGCCCGCGCTCGCCGAGCTGGCGAAGCTGCTCACCGACGCGAAGATCGCCGAGTGCTTCCACACCTCGCGCGGCGGCCACGAGGCCCGCAAGGTGTACGCGGCGTACAAGGCGGCTGTCGAGCACAAGGGCGCGCCGACCGTGATCCTCGCCCAGACGGTGAAGGGCTACACGCTCGGGCCCGGCTTCGAGTCGCGCAACGCCAACCACCAGATGAAGAAGCTCTCCGGCAAGGAGTTCCGCGCCATGCGGGACCTGCTGGAGCTGCCGATCCCGGACTCGAAACTCGACGAGGGCCTGGTGCCGTACGGCCACCCGGGCGCCGACTCCCCCGAGGTCCGCTACCTCCAGGAGCGCCGTGCCGCCCTCGGCGGTCCCGCCCCGGCCCGCCGGGTCCACGCGGTGGCGCTGCCCGAGCCCGACGAGCGTGCGTTCGCCGCGCTGAAGAAGGGCTCCGGCAAGCAGGAGCTGGCCACCACGATGGCGTTCGTACGCCTGGCCAAGGACCTGATGCGGGACAAGGAGACCGGCAGGCGCTGGGTTCCGATCGTCCCCGACGAGGCGCGCACCTTCGGCATGGAGGCGCTGTTCCCGTCGGCCGGCATCTACTCGCCGCTGGGGCAGACGTACGACCCGGTCGACCGCGACCAGCTGATGTACTACAAGGAAGCCAAGGACGGCCAGGTCCTCAACGAGGGCATCACCGAGGCCGGCGCGATGGCCGACTTCATCGCCGCGTCCACGTCGTACGCGACGCACGGCGAGCCGATGATCCCCTTCTACATCTTCTACTCGATGTTCGGCTGGCAGCGTACGGGCGACCAGTTCTGGCAGCTCGGCGACCAGCTCGGCCGCGGCTTCGTGGTCGGCGCCACCGCGGGCCGTACGACGCTGACGGGCGAGGGCCTCCAGCACGCGGACGGCCACTCCCACCTGATCGCCTCCACGAACCCGGCCGCGCTCAACTACGACCCGGCGTTCGCGTACGAGATCGCGGTGATCGTCAAGGACGGTCTGCGCCGGATGTACGGCCCCGAGGCCGAGAACGTCTTCTACTACCTGACGGTCTACAACGAGCCGAAGCCGCAGCCCGCGATGCCGGAAGGCGTCGAGGAGGGCATCGTCAAGGGCCTCTACCGCTTCAAGGAGGGCACGCCCGCGACGGCGGAAGCGCCGCGCGTGCAGCTGCTGGCCTCCGGTACGGCGATCCACTGGACCCTGGAGGCGCAGGAGCTGCTGGCCGCGGACTGGGGTGTCACGGCCGACGTCTGGTCCGCCACCTCGTGGGGCGAGCTGCGCCGCGAGGCGCTGGAGTGCGACGAGGCGCTGCTCCGCGGTGAGCAGCGGGTGCCGTACGTGACCCGGGCACTGGAGGGCGCACCGGGACCGGTCCTCGCGGTCAGCGACTGGATGCGACAGGTCCCGGACCAGATCAGCCAGTGGGTGGAGCAGGACTGGTCCTCGCTCGGCACGGACGGCTTCGGCCTCTCCGACACCCGCGACGCGGCCCGCCGCCACTTCGGCGTCGACGCCCAGTCGATCACGGTCGCGGCCCTGGCCCAGCTGGCCCGCCGCGGCGAGGTGACCGCGTCCGCGGTCAAGGAGGCCCGGGAGCGCTACGGGCTCTGACGCGCGAAGGCGGCCGGGGACGCCCGGCCGCCGTTCCGTCCCCGACCGCCGGACGGGCTTGAAGACCGAGCCCGTCCGGCGGTCGGCGCCGTCCTCGTGCCCGGCCGACGGCCGGAGCCACCACGTGACCGGCACATGGCTCGCAACCCGCTCACCACGGCCACAATGGCCCCATGCGTGCTGCCCGTCTCATCAAAATGGTGCTGCTCCTGCAGTCCCGCCCCGCCATGACCGCCGCCGAGCTCGCGCGGGAGCTGGAGGTGTCCGAGCGGACCGTCACCCGGGACGCGCAGGCACTCTCCGAGGCGGGCGTTCCGGTGTACGCGGACCGCGGCCGGGCCGGGGGCTACCGGCTCGTCGGGGGGTACCGCACACGGCTGACCGGACTCGCCCGCGACGAGGCCGAGGCGCTCTTCCTCTCCGGGCTGCCGTCCGCGCTGCGCGAGATGGGCCTGGAGGACGCCGCGTCCGCCGCCCGGCTCAAGGTGTCGGCGGCCCTGCTCCCTTCCCTGCGGGGCGCCTCGGACAGTGCCGCCCGGCGCTTCCACCTGGACGCTCCCGGCTGGTACCAGGAGCCGGTCACCCCCGAACTGCTGCCCGCCGTCGCGGAGGCGGTCCGGGACGACCGGATCGTCCACGCCCGCTACCGCCGCAGCGGCCGGGATCACGAGGTGGAGCGGGAGCTGGCCCCGTACGGGCTCGTACTGAAGGCCGGAGTCTGGTATCTCTGCGCCCGCGTGGCCGACGACTTCCGGGTGTACCGGATCGACCGGTTCTCGGCCGTCGCGGTGTCCGACGAGCGGTTCTCTCGTGACGAGCAGTTCGATCTGCGCGGCTTCTGGGACGAGCGGGCCGCCCAGTTCGCCCGCTCGCTCCTGCGTACCGAGGTGACGGTACGGGTGTCGCAGGAGGGTGTACGCCGACTGCCGTACGCCCTGGACCGTTCGGCGGTCAACGAAGCGCTGGACGCGGCCGGTCCGCCCGATGCGCGGGGGTGGCTCACGGTCATCCTGCCGGTCGAGTCCCTCGATATCGCGTACAGCCAACTGCTGGGCCTGGGTCCGGAGTTGGAAGTTCTCGAACCGGCCGCTCTGCGGGACCGTCTCCGCGCGGCCGCCGAACGCCTGCGCGAGCTCTATCGCTGAGGGGTTCTTTTCCCCGCGTCCGCGTGCGTCACTTCTCGTCAAGGCCGATGCTTGACCCGTGATGGACGAGACGGAGTTCTGGGAGATCATCGACAGCACCCGCGAGGCCGCCGAGGGCGACCCCGAGGACCAGGCCGACCTGCTCGTCGAACGGCTGATCCGGCTCGATCCCGAAGCCGTGCTGGATTTCGCCAGGCACTTCGAGGCCCGTTACCACCGCGCCTACCGCTGGGAGCTGTGGGGGGCCGCCGCCGTGCTGCTCGGCGGCGCGAGCGACGACGCCTTCGACTTCTTCCGCTGCTGGCTGATCGGGCAGGGGCGGGAGGTCTTCGAGGGCGCTCTGCACGACCCGGACAGCCTCGCCGATCTCCTCGACGACTTCGACGAGGAGATCGACGGGGACGCCGAGGATCTCGGCTACGCCGCCGACGAGGCGTACGAACAGCTCACCGGCGTGGTCGCCCCGGACCTCGGCCTGCCGCCCCGGACCGCCGAGCCGGAGGGCACGCCCTTCGGCCTTGAGGACGAGGCGGTTCTGGCGGAACGCTTCCCCGCGCTCTGGGCGCGGTTCGGGGCCGGCTGACCGTGTCCGGGGCGCTGCCGCCCCTCAGAAGTGGGTTCCGCCGTCGATCCGGATCTCCGTACCCGTGATGAACGCGCCGTCCTGCGATCCGAGCATCGCGACGACGCCCGCGACGGTCTCGGGGCCGGCGAAGCCCTCCCCGAGCGCCGGCGCCAGCTTCACGAAGAGCGACATGTCGGCATCGGCGGGCAGTCCCGGGCCCTTGCCGCTGGTCATGTCGGAGGAGATCGAGCCGGGCGCGACGGCGACGAACCGAAGCCCCTGCTTGCTGTACTCGCTCGCCAGCGCGTGCGTCATCGACTGGATGCCGCCCTTGCTCGCCGCGTACGCCGACATGTAGGGGTGCGCGAAGCTCGCCGAGGTGGAGGAGAAGTTCACGACGGCCGGCTGGTCACCGGCGAGCAGGGCCGGTATGGCCTCGCGGATCATCAGGAACGTACCCGTGAGGTTGACCGCGATGATCTTGTTGAAGAACTCCAGCGACGTCTTGTGCGTGTGCTCGGAGCGCAGGATTCCGGCCGCGTTGACCAGTACGTCCAGGCCCCCGAGGGTGGCTACGGCGGAGGCGACGCCCGCCTGGACCGCCGCCTCGTCCGAGATGTCGAGGACGAGGGTGGTGAGGCGGTCGGCGGTGCCGTTCGCCACGGCCGTCTCCTGGGTGGCCTTCAGCCCGGCCTCGTTGACGTCGGCCGCGACGACACGGCCGCCCTCGGCGAGGACGCGGTGGACGGTGGCCTGTCCGATGCCGGAGCCACCACCGGTGATGAGTACGCGGCGGCCTTCGTAACGGTTCATGTCTGTTCTCTCCCGATCCGGGTGACTGCTGTCCCGAGGCTCTCGATAGCGCCTCGATCGGTGTCCACCGTACGCCCACATGACACGTTTTGCCACGGCGGCATTTCACGCACACTTCTCCCCTGCCGAGGTAATCTCCTGGGAATGAGCCCCAAGCCGAGTCAGCCGTCCCTCACCGAGCGCCGCAAGGCCGCGACCCAGCTGGACATCGCGCGCGCCGCCGCCGCGCTCTTCGCCGAGCGCGGTCCCGACGGCACCACGGCGGAGGACATCGCCCGTCGGGCGGGCGTCGCGCTGCGCACCTTCTACCGGTACTTCCGCTCCAAGCAGGACGCGGTGGGCCCGCTGCTCTCCGGCGGCGCCGAGCGCTGGCGGGCGCTGCTGGAGGCGGCCGAGCCGGGGAAGGCGCTCGCCGAGGTCCTGGAGCAGGCGGTCACCGAGGCGCTCCGGGTGCCGGGCGCGGACGCCGCCGAGCAGCTCGGCTGGACGCGCGGGCTACTGCGGGCGGCGGTGGAGGACCCGGCTCTGCGTGCCGTCTGGTACCGGGTCAATCAGGATTCGGAGGAACGGCTGCTGCCGGTGCTGGCCCGGCTGGCGGGCGACGGGGCGGACCCGCTGGAGGTCCGGCTCGCCGCCGCCGCGGCCACGGACGCGGTACGTGTCGCGCTGGAGGCCTGGGCGCAGACGGAGGCGCCGGCCGACGGGCCCGGCTCACCCGCCGAACTGGCGGTGCGCTGCCTCCACGAACTCATGGGCGGCATGCGGCTGTTCAAGGACTGAACGGGAAACGCGGGGTCACGCGGCGAGCGGACGGCCCATCATGACGTCGTCGACGTAACGCCCGTTCAGGAAGAACTCACCGGGCAGCACACCCTCGACGACGAACCCCTCCGACTCGTACAGGGCTCGCGCGGGTGCGTTGTGCGCGAGCACCCGCAGCGTCATCCGGTTCGCCCCGTCGCCGCGTGCCGCCGCGAACGCCGCCCGCAGCAGGGCCCTGGCGACACCGCGGCCACGCGCCCAGTCGGCCACGGCGAGGCCCTGTATCTGCCGGACGTGCGTGTTGCAGGCCAGCGGGGTCGGCGGGACCAACCTGGTGTATCCGGCCAGACACACCTCGCCCGCCCCGTTCTCCGCCTCGGCCACGAGGAAGTCCGCGGGCTTGTGGCGGTCGTCGAAGAACGGTGCGTACGGCGTCCGGGGCCTCGGTGTCACGGCGTGCAGCGTCGACCAGGTGGAGCGGTCGAGCTCGCCGAGAGCGGCTTCGTCGGACGGAGCGGCGGGACGGACGAGGCGGACCGGGTGCGTGGGGTTCTCGGGCATGCGCGCCACTGTGCCACGCCTCCCTCTCCCGGTCAGCCCCGTTTCGGAGCCCGACGGCCCGCCGCCGACTCGGCAGGCCGTCGGCCCGGCGAGCGGGGCGCACGGGGACCGCTGCGGCAGGATGGACCCATGCTGCACACCCGTATCGCTGTCACCGGAGCATCCGGACTCATCGGAGCGGCGCTGGTGCGCTCGCTGCGGGCCGACGGACACGAGGTCGTACGCCTGGTGCGGCGTCCGGCGCGGGCCGGCGACGAGGTGGAATGGGATCCCGGGCGCGGGTACGTCGACGTGGCGGGCCTGGTGGGCTGCGACGCGGTCGTCCATCTCGCCGGGGCCGGGGTCGGCGACCACCGCTGGACACCTGCGTACAAGCGGGAGATCCGGGACAGCCGGGTGCTCGGAACGACGGCGATCGCCGAGGCCGTCGCCTCACTGGAGGTGCCGCCGAAGGTGCTGCTGTCCGGGTCGGCCATCGGCTACTACGGCGACACCGGGGACCGCGCGGTCGACGAGAGCGCCCCGGCCGGCGAGGGCTTCCTGCCGTCCGTGTGTGTGGAGTGGGAGGCGGCCACGGCCGCCGCTCAGGAGGCGGGCATCCGGACCGCGCACGCGCGCACCGGCCTGGTCGTCGGCCGTGAGGGGGGTGCCTGGGGCCGGCTCTTCCCACTGTTCCGCGCGGGGCTCGGCGGGCGGCTGGGCAACGGACGCCAGTACTGGAGCTTCATCGCGCTGCACGACGAGGTCGCGGCGCTGCGGCACATCCTGGACACGGAGTCGCTGTCGGGCCCGGTGAATCTGACCGGCCCCGACCCCGTCACCAACGCGGAGGTGACGGCCGCGATGGGGCGGGTGCTGCGCCGCCCCACGCTGCTGAGCGCTCCGGCACCCGCCCTGCGGATCGCCCTGGGGGACTTCGCCCAGGATGTACTGGGGAGCCAGCGGGTCCTGCCGGGCAAGCTGCTGGACTCGGGCTTCGTGTTCGCCTTCCCCGGAATCGACGCGGCGATCCGCGCGGCGCTGCGCTGAGCGCACCGGGACGACACCGGCGCTCGCGGGACCGCGCCCCGCGGAGCCGGGGCGCGCACATCCACCACGGAATCGGACGGACATGCGACCCCGTGCAACGGTGCCCCGGCCGCGCGCGACTGCGCCCGCGCCGGACGCCCTCCTAGCCTCCTTGCGAACTCGGGCATTCCGGGGGCCTGTTGGGGGCAAGAGCCTCCCAGTAGTTGCGCCGACTCGGGGAGGGGCACGTGCTCAGCTCGGCACATCGCGCGGACGTCGTCATCATCGGAGCCGGGATCGCCGGCCTGTCAGCCGCTCACCAACTGATCAGCGCAGGGGTAAGTGTCAGCGTCCTGGAGGCCGGCCCCCGGGTCGGCGGCCGGATGACCACGGCCGACGTGGACGGCTTCCGGCTCGACCACGTCGGCCCGCTGCTCAGCACCTCGTACCCGGAACTGCGCCGGATACCCGCCCTCGAAGGTCTCGCACTGCGCACCTTCGCGCCGGGCGTGCTCGTCCACAGCGAGGGCCGTCAGTACCGGACGGGCGATGTGCGGGGCGCACGGGGCGCATTCAAGGCGGCGCGCGCCCTGGCAAGCGCCCCCCGTCCGCCGATGGGCGGGCCGATCGACCAGGCCAGGCTGGGCGCCGCCCTGACCCGGCTCGCCGCCACCTCGGCCACCCGCATCCTGGCCCGGCCCGAGCAGACCGCGCTCGCCGCGCTGTCCCACCGCGGCCTGACCTCCCGTACCATCAACGGCTTTCTGCGCCCACTGCTCTCCGCGCTTCTCAGCGATCCGGACCTCACCACGTCCAGCCGGTGCGCCGATCTCGCGCTGCGCGGCTACGCGCGCGGCAGGCTGTGCGTACCCGAGGGCGGCTCGGGAGAGCTGCCCGAGCTGCTCGCCGCCGCCCTGCCGCCCGGCACCGTGCGGACGGGCGTGCATGTCACCGCCGCCGACATCACCTCGGTCCGCACCAAGGAGCACGGCGAACTGGGCTGCCGTTCCCTGCTGTTGGCGACCGGCGCGGGAGCCGCCGCCGAGCTGCTGCCCGGACTGCGGATGCCGTCCTTCCACCCCGTGACGGTCCTTCACCACACCGCCCCGGCTCCCCCGCCGACCGGCGCCTCGCTACTGCTGGACGCCGACCGTTCCGGACCGGTCGCGCACACCGCGGTGATGAGCGCCGTCGACCCCTCGCGCGCCCCGCACGGCCGGACCCTGGTCAGCTCGACGGTGCTCGGCACCCCGCCGTCCGACCTGGACCGCACGGTCCGTGCCCATCTCGCCGCCCTGTACGGCACTCCCACGGATGACTGGGAACTGCTGGCCGCCCACCACGATCCCGAGGCCGTCCCCGCGATGCCGGCCCCGCACGATCTGCGCCGCCCGGTCCGGCTGCTCGCCGGGCTGTACGTGTGCGGCGACCACCGCGACACGAGCTCGGTCCAGGGCGCGCTGTTCTCGGGGCGCCGCGCGGCCGACGCGATCCTCACCGACCTGGGCGTACGGCCGGGGTACGGAAGCGAGGCGGTACTGACCGAAGCGGCGTAGGGCCCGGCCCCGGGGCGCCGGGCCCGTCCGGTGGCCGCCCCGGGCTCATCCCAGCGCGGCCACCCGCTCGCGGTACCCCCGCACCGCTGCCGCGTCCCGGAACGGCTCAAGGCGGCGCTCGAAGTCCCGTACGTACTCCGTCGCCCGTACCGACCGCATCTCCGCCGCCTGCTGCGCGGCCTCGGCGCCGAGCACACACGCCTGGTCGAGCTCACCGAGCCCGAGCCGCGCGCAGGCCAGCACCACCCGGCAGAACAGCCGGCTGCGGGCGTACGCCGGAGCGCGGAGCTCAAGGGAGCGCTCCGCGTGCTGCACCGCGGCCCGGTACTGCTGCAGATCCCGGTGGCAGTGGCCGAATTCGTCGGCGAGCTGGGCCTCGTCGAAATGCCGTGCCCAGTGCGGCACCTCGTCCCCGGTGCGGGCGCTCTCCAGCGCGCGTTCCGCCCGCGCCAGCGAGGCGGTGCAGGGCCTGGCCTCGCCGAGCACCCCGTGCCCCCGTGCCTCGACGGCGTGCAGCAGCGCCTGGACGACGGGCGGCGCCGACGAGCCGATGCCCTGCTGAGCGACGCGCGCCAGCTGTACGGCCTCCCTGCCGTGCCCGAGATAGACCGCCTGCCGGCTCATGGTGATCAGGACGTAGCTGCCGTACGCGCGGTCACCGGCGGCCTGGGCGAGCCGCAGGGCCTGGACGAAGTAGCGCTGGGCCAGGCCGTGGGCCGCGATGTCGTACGAGGTCCAGCCCGCCAGCCGGGTCAGATCGGCGGCGGCGGAGAAGAGCCGGCGCCCGGTGGCCTCCCCGTACGTCCCGCGCAGCATCGGTTCCGTCTCGTGCTCCAGGTACCGGACGAGGGCCTGCCGGGCGTGGCCGCCGCCGTAGGCGTTGTCGAGGGTGCGGAAGAGCTCTCCGACCGAACGCAGTGCGGCGACGTCACCGCTGCTGACCCGCTGGCCGGGGCCCCGGTCGTACTGCCGCTGCCGGGGTACGCCGGGGGCACCCGGCAGCCCGCCTCCCGGGGGGACTGGGCCTGCCGAGGGGGCGGGGGATCCGGGTGGGGCGGACGGTCCGGAGGGCCGGGACGGCGCGGGCCCGCGGGCCGCGGCGTTGCGGCCGGCGGCCGCCCCGGTTCCCGTCCCGCCGTGCCCGCCGCCGGGCCAGTGCGAACCGTGCGCCCCGTGTAACCCCGGTGCCCCGCGCGTCCCGCCGGGACCACCGGCCCGCCTCGGAGCCACGACCTCGGCAGTCCCTGCGATCCCGGAGGCCCCCGCGCCCCCGACGGACCGGCCCGGCCCACCGGCCGCTCGGGCGCCGTCGGCCGCATGAGCACCGTCCGCCCCGCCCGGCACCGGCGGCGAGGACGTGCTCCCCCGTCCCACCCACTCGTCGGCCCGGCCGATCAGCCAGTCCCTGCTGGGGACGACGAGCCCGGCCGGGGTGAAGGCGATCTTGCGCAGCTCCGCATGGCTGCCCGAGTCCTTCCGCCACAGTCCGCTGACGATGTCGACCGCCTCGGCGGGCGTGGCCGCGAACTCCAGGCCCGCGTAGACGGGTGCGCACGCGTCGAGGCCCAGGTCCTGGGCGGAGAGGCGGCGTCCGAGGCGTCGGGTGAAGACCTCGGCGATCAGCGCGGGCGTGGTCCCGCGCGGCTGCTGTCCGCGCAGCCAGCGGGTCACGGAGGTCTTGTCGTACCGCAGGTCGAGACCGTGTTCCAGGCCGAGTTGGTCCACTCTTCGGGCGAGACCGGCATGGGAGAAACCGGCCTCGGTGATGAGCGAGGCGAGTCGGCGGTTGGGGGTGCGCTGCGGAGGTCGTTCCGACATCAGCTGTACGGTCTCCTGCCTTCGGGGCCGGGCGGGCAGCCCTAATGGAACGGCGCGAATTTAGCGGCCTCTGCGGCGGCCACAGCCACCATCGCTTCACTTTCATCCGATCGTGTGAGGATTGGGTGGTGGTACTGACGGGATCGACCTGCCGGACCGCCGCCCGGTGGCCGGTCGTACAGTGGCTTGGGGCCGATTCAGTGCAGGGTGGTGTGGCTCCGGACATCCCGGCTCCAGTCACCGCGAGTAGGGAGGCATCTGTCGTGAGCGAGCTTCGGTTCGTCCGGCTGGGATTCGGCGAGGAATCCGTCGACTACCAGGAGGCCTGGCAGAAGCAGCGCGAGGTGCACGCGGCCAGGTTCGAGGACGCCGTCCCCGACACCTGTCTGCTGCTGGAACACCCGCCCGTCTACACGGCGGGGCGGCGCACGACCGACAGTGAGCGCCCGCTGGACGGCACCCCGGTCATCGATGTGGACCGCGGCGGCAAGATCACCTGGCACGGCCCCGGACAGCTGGTCGGCTACCCGATCCAGAAGCTGCCCCGACCGGTCGATGTCGTCGCGCACGTCCGCCGACTGGAGGACGCGCTGATCCGTACCGCCGCCGAATTCGGTCTGGAGACCTCCCGGGTCGAGGGCCGCAGCGGGGTCTGGGTGCTCGGCGACCCGGTCGAGGAGCGTCCGGCGATCGGTGGCCTCTCCCTCGACTTCGATCCGCGGCTGCACGACGAGGAGTTCGACGCGCGGCTGAACGGCCCCGAGTACGCCCCGTCCAACGCCGGCCAGCGGCGCGAGGACCGCAAGCTGGCCGCGATCGGCATCCGGGTCGCGAAGGGCGTGACCATGCACGGCTTCGCGTTCAACGTGAACCCGGACAACACCTGGTTCGACCGCATCGTGCCGTGCGGGATCCGGGACGCGGGCGTCACGTCGCTCGCGTACGAGCTGGGCCGCGACATCGGAATCGAGGAGGTGCTCCCGGTCGTCGAGAAGCACCTCAAGGACGTCCTGGAGAACGCGGAATTCGCCCCGCGCACCATCGAACGCCCGACGGATGCCGTGGCCACGGCGTGACGGCCCGGGCATTCGGCCGGGAATAGGCCCTGTCGGCCACAGGTTGGCCGGACGTAAGGCCGTTTGAACCACGGGCGTACCCTGGTGTTCGCCGAAGAATCCAATGCAGTGAAAGCAAAGGGGAGTGCCGGAGTGTCCGCTGTCGCACCCGACGGGCGCAAGATGCTGCGCCTTGAGGTCCGGAACAGCCAGACCCCCATCGAGCGCAAGCCCGAGTGGATCAAAACCCGGGCGAAGATGGGCCCCGAGTACAACCAGCTGCAGAAGCTCGTGAAGAGCGAGGGTCTGCACACGGTGTGCCAGGAGGCCGGCTGCCCCAACATCTTCGAGTGCTGGGAGGACCGCGAGGCCACGTTCCTCATCGGTGGCGACCAGTGCACCCGGCGCTGTGACTTCTGCCAGATCGACACGGGCAAGCCGCAGGCGCTGGACCGGGACGAGCCCCGCAGGGTCGGCGAGTCCGTGGTCACGATGGACCTGAACTACGCCACCATCACCGGCGTCGCACGCGACGACCTGGAGGACGGCGGTGCCTGGCTGTACGCGGAGACCGTGCGCCAGATCCACGCGCTGACCGCGGAGCGGGAGGCCGGCCGCACCAAGGTCGAGCTGCTGATCCCCGACTTCAACGCGGTTCCCGAGCAGCTCGCCGAGGTCTTCTCCGCCCGCCCCGAGGTGCTCGCGCACAACGTCGAGACGGTGCCGCGGATCTTCAAGCGGATCCGCCCCGGCTTCCGTTACGAGCGCTCCCTGGAGGTCATCACGCGGGCCCGCGAGGCCGGTCTGGTGACCAAGTCCAACCTGATCCTCGGCATGGGCGAGACCCGCGAGGAAGTCAGCGAGGCGCTCCAGGACCTGTACGACGCGGGTTGCGAGCTGATCACGATCACGCAGTACCTGCGGCCGTCCGTGCGACACCACCCGGTCGAGCGCTGGGTGAAGCCGCAGGAGTTCGTGGAGCTGAAGGAGGAGGCCGACGAGATCGGCTACTCCGGTGTGATGTCCGGGCCGCTGGTCCGCTCCTCGTACCGCGCGGGCCGTCTTTTCCAGCAGGCGATCGAGCGTCGCGGCGCCGTCGCGGCGGCGCCCGCCGTGTGAATCCGAGCACAAGAGACTACCGCCCGGTAACAACTGATTCGACGCGGCCCGTACGCTCCCCGCAGGTCGGGGGCGCGTATGGGCCGCGTCGACGTGCGCTCCGCCCGGATCAAGGTTTCATTGGTGTTTGACCGACCGGTCATGCGCTGGTAACACCGAGCAGTGACGCTGGGTGCTTACGGTGCAGTGGTTCCACGGGCCGCTGCCACAGCCGCTTCCCGCACCCGACGCACGCCACCCACTTCGCGCAACGCAGTCCCGGGTAGCTCAACCCGGGCAGCTGAGTCCACGCCACTCAGTCCGCACATCCGCTCCGAGGAGATTTCCACGATGCAGGCCGTGCCGGTACGCGCCACCGCCATCCCTTCCGTCACCGATGCTCTTCGCGCCGTCGAGTCGCTGCTGCTGAGCAGCGGCCAGCGCACCGCCCGCCGCAATGCCTGGACCGCCGTCCTGGAGGACCGGCGCCGGGCCAAGGACCGGGTCGAGACCGAGTACGTACTGGAGGCCGCGGCCGACCACCGTTCTTGAGCCACGTAAACTTCTGTACATGGCGAGGAAGGCAAACACTGAAGGCGCGGACAGCGCCGAGAACGCGGGGCGGCTCAAGCAGATCGCCCTGACCTACAAGATGACCCGGCGGACCGACTCCAAGATCGGTCTTGTCGTCGCGGGTGTGGGAATCGTCACCTTCGGTGTGCTTCTCGCGGTCGGCTTCGTGATCGGCCACCCGGTCTACCTCGGCATCCTGGGCTTCATGCTGGCCCTCCTCGCGATGGCGATCGTCTTCGGACGGCGTGCCGAGCGCGCGGCCTTCGGGCAGATGGAAGGACAGCCCGGCGCCGCGGCGGCGGTGCTGGACCGGGTGGGCCGTGGCTGGACCACGACACCCGCGGTCGCGATGAACCGCAGCCAGGACGTCGTCCACCGTGCCGTGGGCAAGGCGGGCATCGTGCTGGTCGGCGAGGGCAACCCGAACCGGGTGAAGCTGCTGCTCGCGGCCGAGAAGAAGAAGATGGCGCGCATCCTGGTCGACGTACCGGTGCACGACATCATCGTCGGCAACGACGAGGGCCAGGTGCCGCTCAAGAAGGTGCGCACCAAGATGCTGAAGCTGCCGCGCGTACTGACCGGCCCGCAGGTGACGGCCGCCAACGACCGGCTGCGCGCGATGGGCGACCTGATGAGCAACATGCCGCTGCCCAAGGGCCCGATGCCGAAGGGGACGCGGATGCCGCGCGGCGGCAAGATGCGCTGACGCTTCCGTCGTTCCCGCTGTTCCTGCTGTATCCGCACACGGCCGCTGCACGTGTGAAGGGGGCGGGTTGCGAACCGAACCGGTTCGCAACCCGCCCCCTTCCCTGTTCCGTCCTTGGCATCGCGGCCTCGGCGACCGCCCCCTCGGCCGTCCGTCCTCGGCTCAGATACGGACCTGAACCGCGCGGGCCAGCCGGTCGTGCAGGCCACGGCCGTCGCGGTCCCAGACCAGGGCCGGGATCACGACGCACAGCAGCACGCTCCGGACGACCACTCGGCCGAAAGTGAGCCGGCCGCCGCTCTCGGCGACGACCCTGATGCCCAGGAGGCGCTTGCCGGGCGTGCAGCCGATGGTGCCGACGGTGAGCACACTCAGTACGAGAAAGACGCCGAGCGCCCAGTTTCCCGCCGCCTGCTGGTCACCGTGAGCGAGCAGCCCGTATGCGATCACCAGGCACAGGGCCCAGTCGATGAAGATCGCACCGAAACGCCGGCCGAGCGGCGCCACGGATCCCGGGCCGTGCTCGGGCAGACCGAGCCGCTTGCCCCGGTAGCCGAAGTCGGCCCCCATTTCCTCGGCGGCCGCGCGCGGCCCTGAGAGCCACGATCCGATTGCTTGCCTGTTGTCCACCCGACCACGGTACTGCGCCCGCCCGTGCCACCCGCCGGGCGGGGGGCCGCCGAGGGCCCGCGCGGCGGCCCTCAGGAGGAGCCCGGAACCGGCCACGAGGTGCCGCTCACACCCGGCTCGGTTAACTTCTGCGAAACAAATGGGTCATGCTTGAGAAATCCGGTCTGCCTATGGTCGGGTCCAGCGTGTGCCACCGCACTGGCCGCACCACGAGCTACAACCCCGTCCTTCCCGGGTCGGGAGTAGGAGGAGTTGGATGTTCCAGAACGCCGACGACGCGAAGAAGTTCATCGCCGACGAAGACGTCAAGTTCATCGATGTCCGGTTCTGTGACCTGCCCGGTGTGATGCAGCACGTCACCGTCCCGGCGGCGACCTTCGACCCGGCCGACGAGCTTGCCTTCGACGGCTCGTCGATCCGCGGCTTCCAGGCCATCCACGAGTCCGACATGGCGCTGCGCGCGGACCTGTCGACCGCCCGTGTCGACCCCTTCCGCCGCGACAAGACCATCAACATCAACTTCTTCATCCACGACCCGATCACCGGCGAGCAGTACAGCCGTGACCCGCGGAACGTGGCCAAGAAGGCCGAGGCGTACCTCGCCTCCACCGGCATCGCCGACACGGCGTACTTCGGCCCCGAGGCCGAGTTCTACGTCTTCGACAACGTCCGCTTCCAGACGTCGGCGAACGAGAGCTTCTACCACATCGACTCCGAGGCCGGCGCCTGGAACACCGGTGCGGTCGAGAACAACCGTGGGTACAAGGTCCGTTACAAGGGCGGCTACTTCCCGGTCCCGCCGGTCGACCACTTCGCCGACCTGCGCGCCGAGATGTCCCTGGAGCTGGAGAAGAGCGGCCTGCAGATCGAGCGCCAGCACCACGAGGTCGGCACCGCCGGCCAGGCCGAGATCAACTACAAGTTCAACACGCTGCTCGCCGCGGCCGACGACCTGATGCTCTTCAAGTACATCGTGAAGAACGTCGCCTGGCGCAACGGCAAGACCGCGACCTTCATGCCGAAGCCGATCTTCGGCGACAACGGCTCGGGCATGCACGTCCACCAGTCCCTGTGGGCCGGCGGCGACCCGCTGTTCTACGACGAGCAGGGTTACGCGGGACTCTCGGACATCGCCCGCTACTACATCGGCGGCATCCTCAAGCACGCCCCGTCGCTGCTGGCCTTCACGAACCCGACGGTGAACTCGTACCACCGCCTGGTCCCCGGCTTCGAGGCCCCGGTCAACATGGTGTACTCGCAGCGCAACCGTTCCGCCGCGATGCGTATCCCGATCACGGGCTCCAACCCGAAGGCCAAGCGCGTCGAGTTCCGCGCCCCGGACCCGTCGTCGAACCCGTACCTCGCCTTCTCCGCCCTGCTGATGGCGGGCCTCGACGGCATCAAGAACAAGATCGAGCCCGCCGAGCCGATCGACAAGGACCTCTACGAGCTGGCTCCCGAGGAGCACGCGAACGTCCAGCAGGTCCCGACCTCCCTCCCGGCCGTCCTGGAGGCGCTGGAGGCGGACAACGAGTACCTGCAGGCCGGTGGCGTCTTCACCTCCGACCTGATCGAGACGTGGATCGACTACAAGCGCACCAACGAGATCGCCCCGATCCAGCTGCGCCCGCACCCGCACGAGTTCGAGCTGTACTTCGACCTCTAGACCCAACGCCGTTCAGTTAGGCGTGAAGGTCGTACGTCAAGGCTGGTGAACGAGGCAGCGGAGCTGCTGTAGAAGAGGTCTGTCACTCCAAGACATC
>NZ_JBVJMV010000039.1:0-76794 GCF_055584025.1 Streptomyces sp. NPDC104309
ATGATCAAGAGAGTCCGCACCGGCCGCTACGCGGCAGTCACACCGATGACGAATCCCTTGCGTGACCTGCGGAAACGCTAACTACCCGGCCTTGGGCGAAACTGACGCGCTGTCGACGCCGAACACCGAGGTGCCCGCCGCGCCGCGAAGCACCCTCTCCGACCTCTGAGGTCCCATAAGCCGACCGACGAATTTCGAGACAACGTGTGAATGGGGGACGCATGGTGGACGACGACCACATAACCGTCGATTTCGCGACGCTGCAGGAACTTTCCGGGGATCTGGAGGACATTCTCAAGCGCCTCAACGAGCAGCTGGACCTGCTCTACGGGCGCGCCGAGAAGGTGGTCCTGACGTGGGAGGGCGAAGCCCGCGAGGTGTTCGTCGACAAGTTGGACGAGTGGGACCGGTCCGCGGCGGACCTTCAGGCGGCCCAGGCGTGGCTGCACGACGTCGTGGTCAACGGGGAGATCAACTACGCGGCGGCACACAGGGCGGTACTGCGGGGCTGAGGCGCGGCCTGATGGCTGATCTGCCTTCCGACAAGCAACGGCAGCGGGAACGGGACCAGGCCAGGACCGCACCACCCAACCGGGGCGTGGGCCGCTTCGACGTGCAGCCTCAGCACCTCTACTTCACCTCGCTCGTCGTGCGCGACGGCCAGTTCGCCTATGACAAGAAGGCGAAGGCGCTGACGGACGCGCTGGGCAAGTACAGCCAGTCCGCAGGAACGGGCTGGGGCGCGGACTCCTTCGCCGACCAGTACGGCATCGTCGCCGGGAAGTTCCTGGATCTCTGGGCGAAGAGCGTGGTGTCGGTGGGCGGTGTGGCGGTGGGCTTCACGCAGACGGCGAACAACTACGCGCAG
Organism: Streptomyces sp. NPDC104309; assembly: GCF_055584025.1. Taxonomy (NCBI): domain Bacteria; kingdom Bacillati; phylum Actinomycetota; class Actinomycetes; order Kitasatosporales; family Streptomycetaceae; genus Streptomyces; species Streptomyces sp. NPDC104309. The sequence continues at coordinate 869 of NZ_JBVJMV010000039.1, forward strand.
GCGGACTGGGCGGCTGGCAAGGGCAAGGGAGAGCCACCGCAGGAGAAGCAGCCTCCATCGGTGATCTCCACCGTGCCCAAGTACGGTCCGCCGAACGACCTGACGTGGCGAGGGGAGGGCGAATACCACGACTCGTGGGCGATTTCCGGAATCCTCGGAGAGGTCCCGGACTTCCTCATGTTCATCATGAAACCCGTGGTCGATGAGGGGCTGAGACTCGGCCGCATCCACGAGATCACGCCGGGCGTCAAGGAAGAGCAGTTCCGCGACATCGCCGGTGCCTGGCGGGACGCCTCCGAGGACGTGAAGAAGTCGGCCGACGACTTCACGGACGCGATCTCCTACATCACCGACCCCACGGGCAACGGTGAATGGCAGGCCGCGATGAGGTCCTTCTGTCAGACGATCTGGGGAACCACCGCATGGGGGAAGGTCCGTGACCAGCGGGCCGAGGTGACTGCCAAGAAGGGCGCCCGGAGCTGGAAGACCCACGGGAAGATGGACCCCGCCACCAGGCGCCCCATCATCGAGGTCCTCGACAAGAGCGCGAACGCCATTCAGAAGTTGCTGGACGACCTGGCCGACGTGGGCCAGAAGACCACGGAGACCACCATGCGCCTGGCCAAGGAGGCCGCGGACAAGACGGTGAAGGACCTCACCTCGGGTCTCGACCTCTTCGAACTCACCAAGATCGCGGCCGGTCTCTTTGTGGCGGAGGTTGTCCTGACCTTCCGGTCCCATATGGACAAGGCGGCCATGGATGCCGCAGTCGAGGCCTACCACGAGGCGTTCAGCGATGCCGCGGGCAAGCTGGCCATGCTTGAGTTCGAGCTCGACGAGGCGCTCTTGAGCGTGCCCACGTTCCAGGCGGAACGGGCTCGGGCACAGGGGTTCGGCGCACGTTCCTTGAACGAGTTCAAGAAGGAGCACAGCTGGCAGCTGCCGGAGAGCCGGTTCCCGTACATGTACTCGGTTGACCTTGCCGCAGCGGAAGGGATGGGGAACGGCCATACCCTTGACAAGCATGTGGGGAAGACCGACGAGCAGTTGTTGCAGCGGATGAGGGACGAGAGCAAGGCGGACGGAACACCGAAGATCCCGGGTGCATCGACATACGCCGACATGGAATCCGCTCAGAGACTCACCCAGTACGCTCTGCGCGACAACACGAACGAAATCAACAAGTGGCTGAGTGAGGACCCGCCGCGGCCGATGGCGGAATTCGACACCGCGTCCGTTCCTCTGCAAGGTCCCTTGACCGGCGACGCGGTGACCGGGCGGGGCACCATGCTGGTCGACGGAAAGGTCACGGAGGTGCGGGACACGAAGGGGGTCTCGCTGCGTCTCATGTACGAGCCGGACCTCAACCCGCCCTTCGTCGTCTTCAGCTCGATGCCCAAGTGAGAAGGACCCGGATGAACAGCGAGATCGAGCCCGCCCGGCAGAGCGGTCCGCAGCCGGGTCCCGATGCCGGTACATGGGCGATGGCCGTGGAGATGTACCGCAACCGGTATTCCTTCGTCGCGGTCGGCCCGCGCGCTCACGAGGACTGGCTGCCCGACGTGGCCGCGGTGATGCGCCGCGAGGTCGCCGATCCCCGCGGCTGGCGCGGCAGGGATCCCGAGCAGGGGGACGAGGAACTGGAGGAGGACCCCGCCTTTCCGTTCCGGGTTCTGCCGACGGACGAGGCCGGGGCCGCGCAGTGGCGCAGCCGGCTCTTCGAGATTCCGCGTTCCGCCGTTGTACGGCTGCTCGTGATGCTGGCGACGGACGCCATGGACGTGTCACGGCAGTACGGCTTCGCCGACCGCAGGCCGGGCATGGAGGAACACGCGCGGGTGATCCTGTCGCGCTTCCCGGCGGGCTCGCAGTTCTTCACGAACACCCGCCACGACAGCAACCACCCCGACCACCCCGACTTCTACGAACGGGTCACCGGCTGCTGGCCGATGACTCAGTACGCCTGGGACTTCGGCCTCCTCGCGGTGTCCCACGAGGAAGTCGGCCTCATCTGGTCGTTCGACGCAAGCTGAGTGGACAGACATGACCGCACGGACCCGCTCGGCCACCTACCCTGACCGAGAAACCGCCCACTGGGCCACCCAGCAGGTGGTGACCGGCAACGAGCAGAAGATCCACCGCTGGCTCGCCCAGGGCACTCGCGCCCGCCTCGCCATCGAGGCCGCCTGGCCCTCCCGCGAGGCGCCCGTCGGCCGTGTCCTTCTGCAGGCGATGATGCTCGCCGGGCGCGAGCCCGTCGATGTGCGCGCGGCGCGTGTCGTTCTCAAGCGTGAGCCGACCAGCCCGCACGGCTTCGTCGTGCTCACGACCGTTCCGATCTACCTGTAGAGGTCCAGCGCCGTGTCCATGAAGCCGTTCGAGTTCGACCGCCGCTACGGAGAGTTGGACCAGGTGATCACCGCGTATGTCGGCATGCCGGCCGACGACGAGCCGGACGAGCCGAGCCAAGCCCTCCAGGCATACCTGCGCCACACCTGGCACACCCGCCCCTGGGCCTTGGCCGCGGCCGAACAGCAGATTCGCGAATACGCACGCAACCCGCCCGGTCGGCTGCGCCTGAGCCTCGGTGAGTTCTACCCCGTGCCGGACGTCGGCCTGCCCCAATCAGCCATCCAGAAGTGGCTGTTCGTGATCGCAGACCACTTGAAGCGGTCGATCGAGGAGGGCGAGGTCCCGTCCCCGGCCGTCCCTCGCACCCATTGGCAGTGGCACGCCCGCTTCCCCGAGCTGGGCCAGTTTCTCGGCGGCTGGTTCTCGCAGGACATGCCGGACGAGTTCCCGGACCACGACGCGGCCGTACGCGACTACACCGCCACCACCGACCCGCAGCTGATCGCCCGCCTCACGGGCGAGCTCCACGAAATGCTCGCTCTCGCCCTCGAAGAGTCCGAATACGCCCTCGCGGTGGCGGAGCTGGGCATGGAGGTCGACCCGCCCCAGCCGTACTCCCCGAGCAGCTGGCTGGCCCACCTCGCTGAGGGGCTGGGCGGATTCAAGGCGGACTACGGCCCCGGCCCGGCCACAGGCTGACCGCCCGTCTTCGCTCGGCCTCCCACGCCCCACCTCGCCCCGGGGCCGTGGCCCGACGACGGCGACGTCCCGCTCGCGCCTCTCGGCACCCGTTCGGATCCTGAACGACAGCAGGAATTCGTGAGCGGACTGGATGACCTCGTGCGGGCCGCCCGCGCGAAGGCCGAGGAGAAGTCTTCTGATGCGGATCTGGTGTAGGACGCTTGAAGTGGTCTAGACAACAGAGAAGCCCCCGGCCGCTGGCCTGGGGCTTTTTCATGGAGCGGGTGACGAGAATCGAACTCGCGCTCTGAGCTTGGGAAGCTCATGTTCTACCATTAAACTACACCCGCGAAGCGCACCGATTGATCCGCTGCGTATCGTCACACACTGTACCCCATGCCAGGTCCCCGGCGTTCGAGCCGTGGGGCCATTTCGTTGTGGGGGAGAGTGGATGCGGGTGCTCTGGGCGGGAGTTGGGGGCGTAGCGTGGGTGGTCGGAGTGCCGCCTGGAGTGGCGTCCTGTTCATCCCCTAATGTGGCTTTCTCGTCCAAGGCTTGTTGGGGAAGGGACTTGATGGACTCCATGGAGCGCACCGTCGTCCGCTGTGCCGAGGGGCACGTTTTCGCTACCGCTTCGTTCCCGATGCAGCAGCTCGGGTCCGGGCGGATCGGTCCCGGGCGGCTCATTCGCTGTCCTCGTTGTGCGCGGCTGCGGCATGCCGTGCCCGTGGTGTTCGAGGAGCGGTAGCGGCGGTGTCAGGCGCGCGGGGCGGTCCCGGATTGGGGCGGGCCCGCGCGTTCTGCGTATCCTCGGGGCGTGCTTCTCTCAGACAAGGACATCCGGGCCGAGATCGACGCCGGACGTGTTCGCATTGATCCGTTCGACGTGTCGATGGTGCAGCCCTCCAGCATCGATGTGCGGCTCGACCGCTACTTCCGGGTGTTCGAGAACCACCGCTATCCACACATCGACCCAGCTGTCGAGCAGGCCGATCTGACGCGCATGGTCGAGCCGGACGGCGACGAGGCGTTCATTCTGCACCCCGGTGAGTTCGTGCTCGCTTCGACGTACGAGGTCATTTCACTTCCCGACGATCTTGCGTCGCGGCTGGAGGGGAAGAGTTCGCTGGGCCGGCTCGGTCTGGTGACGCATTCGACCGCCGGGTTCATCGACCCCGGTTTCTCCGGGCACGTGACCCTGGAGCTGTCGAATCTCGCGACGCTGCCGATAAAGCTGTGGCCGGGGATGAAGATCGGGCAGCTGTGCATGTTCCGGCTGAGCTCGCCGTCGGAGTTCCCGTACGGCTCCGAGCGGTACGGATCGCGTTATCAGGGCCAGCGCGGGCCGACCGCGTCTCGGTCGTTCATGAATTTCCACCGGACGCAGGTGTGAGCCCGATGAGCGATGAGGTACGGGAGAATCTGACGTACGACGGCTTCGGTCATGCCGTGCGTGAGCTGGCGCAGGCCGTGGCCGACGACGGGTTCGAGCCCGATGTCGTGCTGAGCATCGCGCGGGGCGGGGTGTTTGTCGCGGGCGGGCTCGCTTACGCCCTGGACTGCAAGAACATTCATCTGGTGAATGTGGAGTTCTACACCGGCGTGGGCACCACCCTGGAGATGCCGGTCATGCTGGCGCCGGTGCCGAACGCCATCGACTTCTCGGACAAGAAGGTCCTGATCGCCGACGATGTCGCCGATACCGGGAAGACGCTGAAGCTGGTACGCGATTTCTGCATCGATCACGTTGCGGAGGTGCGCAGCGCGGTCATCTACGAGAAGTCGCATTCGCTCGTGAAGTGCGAGTACGTGTGGAAGAAGACCGATCGCTGGATCAATTTCCCGTGGAGCGTGGAGAAGCCCGTCGTGCGACGCAGCGGGCAGGTTCTCGACGCCTGACGCGCGAAGCCCGGCGCGTGCGTGATGCCCGATGGATCGTGGCCCGATGTGTGGAGTGCGTGATGCCTCTCGGGCCCGGTGCGGGACGGTGTCCGCCGTAAGGACGGATGGATGGCCGGCGGGCCGGCCGTAAGGACGGACGGAGAAACCCCCGGGGCTTGTGCGCCGGGGGTTTGGTGTTCCGTCCGTCCGTGATCTTCTCGTCCGCGGGCGGGACCGTCAGATCGTGCCCAGCTTGATGATCGACAGAAGCGCGATCAGCTGGATCGCGGAGGCGCCCAGCGCCTTCGGCCACGGCAGGTCGTGCGATTTGCTCACCATCGAGGTGAAGAGCGCGGCCGAGGCCAGCCAGGTGATCCAGCCGAGGATCTGGACCAGGGAGTTCTCGCCGCCGAGGAAGAGGGCGAATATCAGGCGGGGCGCGTCCGTGATCGACATGATCAGCATGGAGAGGCCCACGGTCGGCTGCCAGGAGCCGTCGCCCCCGAGCTGGCGGGCGAGGGTGTGCGTGACCGCGCCGAGGACCAGGCCGCCGATGACGAAGCCGATGCCCGTGATGACGACGTAGGGGACCGCGGCGGAGATCGTCGCGTGGATCGCGTCGTCCCGGGCCTGGTCGAAGCCGAAGAGGGCGAGCAGGCCGTACAGGAACGTGACGATGAGCGCCGGGCCCCAGACCGGGTAGTCGCGCATCTGCCAGAACGTCGGTCCCGGGCGCAGCACGATGCCGGTGAGCAGGTCCTTCCACGGCAGTCGCGGGCCCGCGGGCTGGGCGGGGGCCTGGCCGGAGCGGTAGGTGTTGGCGTCGCCGTACGGGTCCTCACCGATGCTGAAGGCCTGGGTGTGGCCGGGGGAGTTGGCGTACGGGTCGCCCTGCTGGGGGGACCCGTGGGGGTGGTGGGGCTGTTGGTACGGGTCGCCGAAGTACTCCGGCTCCCCGTGGCCGCCGCCGTTGTAGCCGTCGCCGTTCCCGTAGCCGCCGCTGCGGCCGCCGTGGTGCCCACCGTTGTTGTACGGGGGTGGGGCGCCGTTGCCTCCCGTCGGTGGCCAGGGCTGCTGCCCGTACGGCGGTGGTGCCTGTGTGCCGTACGGCTGCTGCCGCGGTTGCTGTTGCCCTTGCTGCGGGGTGCGGTTGTCCCGGCCGCGTCCGATCCTGAATCCAGCCACGTCATCGAACGTACCTGGTCCGCGCGGGTGCGGTGAGGGGGCCTGGGGAACCTGCCCGCCATTGCGGCCGAGCTGTGACATCCCCTAGGGGAACCCCCGGGGGCCGCCCGACGTACAACGTACGCAAGACAGAAGCGGCCGGTCCTGCCCCCGAGGCAGGTCCGGCCGCTTCTGTCGCACGACAGCCCGAGCTACTTCACCGGCTCCGGCTCCGGTGCGTCCGCCGACTCCGTCTCACCGGCCGGGTCGGCCGGAGTCTTCACGGAGTCCAGCAGCAGCTGCGACACGTCGACCACCTGGACCGACTCCTTCGCCTTGCCTTCGTTCTTCTTGCCGTTGACCGAGTCGGTCAGCATGACCAGGCAGAACGGGCAGGCGGTGGAGACGATGTCGGGGTTCAGCGACAGAGCCTCGTCGACGCGCTCGTTGTTGATGCGCTTGCCGATCCGCTCCTCCATCCACATCCGGGCACCACCGGCACCGCAGCAGAAGCCGCGCTCCTTGTGGCGGTGCATCTCCTCGTTCCTGAGGCCCGGGACCCTCGCGATGATCTCGCGCGGCGGGGTGTAGATCTTGTTGTGGCGGCCCAGGTAGCAGGGGTCGTGGTACGTGATCAGGCCCTCGACCGGGGTCACCGGGGTCAGCCTGCCCTCGTCGATGAGGTGCTGGAGCAGCTGGGTGTGGTGGATGACCTCGTACTCGCCGCCGAGCTGCGGGTACTCGTTGGCGAAGGTGTTGAAGCAGTGCGGGCAGGTCGCGACGATCTTCTTCGCGGCCTTCGCCTTCTTCGTCGAGTCGTCCTCGTCGTCCTCGCCGAACGCCATGTTCAGCATGGCCACGTTCTCCTGGCCGAGCTGCTGGAACAGCGGCTCGTTGCCCAGGCGGCGGGCCGAGTCACCGGTGCACTTCTCGTCGCCGCCCATGATCGCGAACTTGACGCCCGCGATGTGGAGGAGCTCCGCGAAGGCCTTCGTGGTCTTCTTGGCCCGGTCTTCGAGAGCGCCCGCGCAGCCGACCCAGTACAGGTAGTCGATCTCGGACAGGTCCTCGACGTCCTTGCCGACGATCGGGACCTCGAAGTCGACCTCCTTGGTCCACTCGACGCGCTGCTTCTTGGCCAGCCCCCAGGGGTTGCCCTTCTTCTCCAGGTTCTTGAGCATGGTGCCCGCCTCGGACGGGAACGCGGACTCGATCATCACCTGGTAGCGGCGCATGTCGACGATGTGGTCGATGTGCTCGATGTCGACCGGGCACTGCTCCACACACGCACCACAGGTGGTGCAGGACCACAGCACGTCCGGGTCGATGACGCCGTTCTCCTCGACCGTGCCGATCAGCGGGCGCTCGGCCTCGGCCAGGGCCGCGGCCGGTACGTCCTTCAGCTGCTCCTCGGACGCCTTCTCGTTGCCCTCCATGTCCTTGCCGCCGCCGGCCAGCAGATACGGGGCCTTGGCGTGCGCGTGGTCGCGCAGCGACATGATCAGGAGCTTCGGGGAGAGCGGCTTGCCCGTGTTCCAGGCCGGGCACTGCGACTGGCAGCGACCGCACTCGGTGCACGTGGAGAAGTCGAGGATGCCCTTCCAGGAGAACTGCTCGACCTGGGAGACACCGAAGACGTCGTCCTCGCCCGGGTCCTCGAAGTCGATCTCCTTGCCGCCGGAGGTCATGGGCTGGAGCGCGCCGAGCGCGACCGCGCCGTCCGCGTTCCGCTTGAACCAGATGTTCGGGAAGCCGAGGAAGCGGTGCCAGGCGACACCCATGTTGGTGTTGAGCGAGACGGTGATCATCCAGATCAGCGAGGTGCCGATCTTGATCATCGCGACGAAGTAGATGAGGTTCTGCAGCGTGCCGAGCGCGAGACCCTTGAAGGCGAGGACCAGCGGGTACGAGATGAAGTACGCGGCCTCGTAGCTCCCGACGTGGTGGATCGCGCCTTCGAGGCCGCGCAGGGTCAGGATCGCCAGGCCGATGATGAGGATGACGTACTCGACGAAGTACGCCTGCCACGCCTTGGAACCCGTGAAGCGGGACTTGCGGCCGGCCCGGGAGGGCAGGTTCAGCAGCCGGATGGCGATCAGCACGAGGATGCCGACCGTCGTCATCAGGCCGATGAACTCGGTGTACATCTCGAACGGCGGCCAGTTGCCGATGATCGGCAGGACCCAGTCGGCCTTGAAGAGCTGCCCGTACGCCTGGAGCAGCGTCGGCGGCAGCGTCAGGAAGCCGATGGCGACGAACCAGTGCGCGAAGCCGACGATCCCCCACCGGTTCATCCGGGTGTGGCCGAGGAACTCCTTGACCAGGGTGATCGTGCGCTGCTTCGGGTTGTCGGTGCGGCTGCCTGCCGGGACCGGCTGTCCGAGTGTGACGAACCGGTAGATCTGCGCGACGGCTCGGGCGATGAGCGCAACGCCGACCACAGTCAGCACCAGCGACACGATGATCGCGGCGAGTTGCATTTGGGGGCTCCTCGGGCCTGCGAGGGTGGGATCCAGCGTCTACGAGCGAATACTGGGACTACTAAGCAGTAACTTAATCAGTCTGTGCTGACACTATCCACTTATTCCGCCGCTCTGTAGCCGGACCGGCGGTGATCTGTGTCGCTCAGGTGTGCCTTGCCGCGTCGGGTGAGTCCGCGGACCGCTCGGTGCAGCGGAGTGTGTACGGCTCTCGCCAGGATGGCGAGGTCGAGTCCCACCCAGTGGTGCTCGGCGTAGTACTGGTCGAGCAGGGCGGGTTCGTCCCACGGCATGCCGGAGCGGGAGCGTACCTGCGCCAGGCCGGTGAGGCCCGGTCTCAGTTCCTGCCGCCAGTCTCTCGCGGCGGGGACGGGGACGGGGGCGGGGGCGGGGGCGGGGGTGGTGACTGCGGGGCTGGAGGGGGCGGGGGAGTCGGTGGGTCCGGCGGGCTCGGTGGGTCCGGCGGGCTCGGAAGAGTCGGCGGACTTGGGGGGACCGGCTGCCCCGGCTCGGGCCTCGTCCGGTGTCAGGGGTGCCGGGCCGACCAGGGACAGCTCTCCCCGTACGACGTGCGGCAGCCGGGAGAGCAGGTCCAGCCGCAGCCGGCGGGTGCGCAGCGAGCGCAGCACGAAGACGTGACCGCCCAGGCCGATCCGGGGTGAGCGGGTCAGTACCCCGCCGGAGGGCCGTTGTGCGGCGAGGGCGAGGGTGCCCGCGGCGAGCAGGGGGGCGGCCAGGGCCAGCAGGACCGAGCCCAGGGCCAGATCCAGTACGCGCTTGGCTGACGGCCACTCCTGCTGTCGCACGCGCATACGGGCCGACGAGAGGGCCGACGAGAGGGTCGGCAGGAGGCCCTGCGGGAGGGGCGACGTGCCGCCCGCCGGGGTGCGGACGGTCGCGTGGGCCCGCATGTACGTCGGCATGCGGGCCGACGCGCGGCGCGGCATGCGGCCGGACAGGCCCGGCATGCGTGCCGCGGCGCGCGCCGGGATGCGGCCCATGGGTCGGTCCATCGGTCGGCCCTGCGTCTGTCTCTGCCTCTGCATCGTTCGCACCTGCCTGGGGTCGGGTGGATCGAGTGCCGGTTTTGTGTGGCTCACGGCAATTTGTGACAGAACGATCCCACGGGCGCGATGATGGGGGCGGGTTTCCCGGCCCGTGAGGGGGTCGGTGTCGCCCGAGGTCGTCCGCCACGCGTGAGGTGCATGCACGATAGTTGAGTCGGTCCGACTCAACTCTGTTGACACTGGGAAGAGTGTCATGCATCCTTGAGTCAGTTCCACTCAAGTAGTCAAGCTGGAGGAATTGAAATGGCACGTGCGGTCGGCATCGACCTGGGCACGACTAACTCCGTCGTCAGCGTTCTCGAAGGCGGCGAGCCCACCGTCATCACCAACGCAGAGGGCGCCAGGACCACGCCGTCCGTCGTCGCCTTCGCGAAGAACGGCGAGGTGCTGGTCGGCGAGGTCGCCAAGCGCCAGGCAGTGACCAACGTCGACAGGACCATCCGCTCCGTCAAGCGCCACATGGGCACTGACTGGAAGATCGACCTGGACGGCAAGAGCTTCAACCCGCAGCAGATGAGCGCCTTCATCCTGCAGAAGCTGAAGCGGGACGCCGAGTCGTACCTGGGTGAGAAGGTGGCCGACGCGGTCATCACCGTCCCCGCGTACTTCAACGACTCCGAGCGTCAGGCGACGAAGGAGGCCGGCGAGATCGCGGGCCTGAACGTCCTGCGTATCGTCAACGAGCCGACCGCCGCCGCGCTGGCGTACGGGCTCGACAAGGACGACCAGACGATCCTCGTCTTCGACCTCGGTGGCGGCACCTTCGACGTGTCGCTCCTGGAGATCGGTGACGGCGTCGTCGAGGTGAAGGCCACCAACGGTGACAACCACCTCGGTGGTGACGACTGGGACCAGCGCGTCGTCGACTACCTGGTGAAGCAGTTCGCCAACGGTCACGGCGTGGACCTGTCCAAGGACAAGATGGCTCTCCAGCGTCTGCGCGAGGCCGCGGAGAAGGCGAAGATCGAGCTCTCGTCCTCGACCGAGACCACGATCAACCTGCCCTACATCACGGCGTCCGCCGAGGGCCCGCTGCACCTGGACGAGAAGCTCACGCGCTCGCAGTTCCAGCAGCTGACCGCCGACCTGCTGGAGCGGTGCAAGACCCCGTTCCACAACGTCGTCAAGGACGCGGGCATCCAGCTCTCCGAGATCGACCACGTCGTTCTCGTCGGTGGCTCGACCCGTATGCCGGCCGTCGCCGAGCTCGTCAAGGAGCTGACCGGTGGCCAGGAGGCCAACAAGGGTGTGAACCCGGACGAGGTCGTCGCCATCGGCGCCTCGCTCCAGGCCGGTGTCCTCAAGGGCGAGGTCAAGGACGTCCTGCTCCTCGACGTCACCCCGCTGTCCCTCGGTATCGAGACCAAGGGCGGCATCATGACGAAGCTCATCGAGCGCAACACCACGATCCCGACCAAGCGGTCCGAGATCTTCACGACGGCCGAGGACAACCAGCCGTCCGTGCAGATCCAGGTGTACCAGGGCGAGCGCGAGATCGCGGCGTACAACAAGAAGCTCGGGATGTTCGAGCTGACCGGTCTGCCGCCGGCTCCGCGTGGTGTGCCGCAGATCGAGGTCGCCTTCGACATCGACGCCAACGGCATCATGCACGTCGCCGCGAAGGACCTCGGCACCGGCAAGGAGCAGAAGATGACCGTCACCGGCGGCTCCTCGCTGCCGAGGGACGAGGTCAACCGGATGCGCGAAGAGGCCGAGAAGTACGCCGAGGAGGACCACGCCCGCCGCGAGGCTGCCGAGTCGCGCAACCAGGGCGAGCAGCTCGTCTACCAGACGGAGAAGTTCCTCAAGGACAACGAGGACAAGGTCCCCGGTGACGTGAAGACGGAGGTGGAGACCGCGCTCACCGAGCTGAAGGAGAAGCTCAAGGGCGAGGACACCGCCGAGATCCGTACCGCCACCGAGAAGGTCGCGGCCGTCTCCCAGAAGCTGGGCCAGGCGATGTACGCCAACGCCCAGGCCGAGGGCGACCCGCAGCCGGGCGCCCAGCAGGCCAAGGCCGACGACGATGTCGTCGACGCCGAGATCGTGGACGACGAGAAGGACGCGAAGGGCGGTGCGGTGTGACCGAGGAGACTCCGGGTTTCGAGGAGAAGCCCGACGTCCCCTCCGGCGCTGCCTCCGACGGAGCCGAGCCGAAGGACGCCGCATCCTCTCCGGAGGAGGAGGCGTCCCCGGCCGGGGACGGAGTACAGACAGTCGGTCTGACAGCACAGCTGGACCAGGTCCGCACCGCGCTCAACGAGCGCACGGGCGACCTCCAGCGGCTCCAGGCCGAGTACCAGAACTACCGCCGTCGCGTCGAGCGGGACCGGGCCACGGTCAAGGAGATCGCCGTAGCGGGTCTCCTGTCCGAGCTCCTGCCCGTGCTCGACGACGTCGGCCGGGCCCGGGATCACGGCGAGCTCGTGGGCGGGTTCAAGTCGGTGGCCGAATCACTGGAGACGGTCGTCGCCAAGCTGGGCCTGCAGCAGTTCGGCAAGGAGGGTGAGCCCTTCGACCCGACGATCCACGAAGCCCTGATGCACTCGTACGCGCCGGATGTCACCGAGACGACCTGCGTGGCGATCCTGCAGCCGGGGTATCGGATCGGCGAACGCACCATCCGCCCCGCGCGGGTGGCGGTTGCCGAGCCCCAGCCGGGTGCGGCAGCCAAGGAAGAGAAGGCAACCGACGAGGAGAGCGGTGGCACCGAGGAGGTCTGACATCCCGTCTGACCACCTCGCGGCCCACCGCCCGGCCGTGCGACCGCCCACCGGGCCGGTCGCATGGCCGATCGTCCGGAAGGAGGGACGTCGATGAGCACGAAGGACTTCGTCGAGAAGGACTATTACAAGGTCCTCGGCGTCCCCAAGGACGCCACCGACGCCGAGATCAAGAAGGCGTACCGGAAGCTCGCCCGCGAGTTCCACCCGGACGCCAACAAGGGCGACGACAAGGCGGAGGAGCGCTTCAAGGAGATCTCCGAGGCGAACGACATCCTCGGCGACACCAAGAAGCGCAAGGAGTACGACGAGGCGCGCGCCCTCTTCGGCAACGGCGGCTTCAGGGCCGGACCCGGAGGCGCCGGCGGCAACTTCAACTTCGACCTGGGCGACCTCTTCGGAGGAGCCCAGGGCGGGGGCTCGGGCGGCGGCGCCGGTGGCTTCGGCGGCGGCGGCGGTCTGGGCGATGTCTTCGGCGGCCTGTTCAACCGGGGCGGTACGGGGACGCGGGTGCAGCCGCGCCGCGGCCAGGACATCGAGTCCGAGGTGACGCTCAGCTTCACCGAGGCGGTCGACGGGGCCACGGTCCCGTTGCGGATGTCCAGCCAGGCGCCCTGCAAGGCGTGTTCCGGCACCGGTGACAAGAACGGCACCCCCAGGGTCTGCCCGACCTGTCTCGGTACCGGCCAGGTGTCGCGCGGCACCGGCGGCGGCTTCTCGCTCACCGATCCCTGTGTGGACTGCAAGGGCCGGGGCCTCATCGCCCAGGACCCCTGCGACGTCTGCAAGGGCAGCGGACGGGCGAAGTCCTCCCGGACCATGCAGGTCAGGATTCCGGCGGGCGTCTCGGACGGCCAGCGGATCCGGCTGCGCGGAAAGGGCGGTCCGGGCGAGCGCGGTGGACCGGCCGGCGATCTGTACGTCGTGGTCCATGTCGACGCCCACCCGGTCTTCGGCCGCAAGGGCGACAACCTCACGGTCACCGTGCCCGTCGACTTCACGGAGGCGGCGCTCGGCGGCGAGGTGAAGGTGCCCACGCTCGGCGGTCCGCCGGTCACTCTGAAACTGCCGGCCGGCACCCCCAACGGACGTACGATGCGCGCCCGCGGCAAGGGCGCCGTACGCAAGGACGGCACCAGGGGCGACCTGTTGGTCACTGTCGAGGTGACGGTGCCCAGGGACCTCAACACCGAGGCCAGGGACGCACTGGAGGCCTACCGCAAGGCGACCGCGGGACACGACCCGCGGGCGGAGCTGTTCCAGGCGGCGAAGGGAGCTTGAGGTGGACGGCCGACGACGCAATCCGTACGAACTGACCGATGAATCACCGGTGTACGTGATCTCGATCGCGGCCCAGCTCTCGGGCCTCCATCCGCAGACACTGCGCCAGTACGACCGTCTCGGTCTGGTCTCCCCCGACCGCACGGCCGGGCGCGGCAGACGTTACTCGGCCCGCGACATCGAGCTGCTGCGCACCGTGCAGCAGCTGTCGCAGGACGAGGGCATCAACCTCGCCGGCATCAAGCGCATCATCGAGCTGGAGAACCAGGTCGCGGCCCTCCAGCAGCGCGTCGCCGAACTCTCGGCGGCCGTGGACGGAGCGGCGGTGGCGATGCAGCAGCGCGAGGCCCAGGTGCATGCCTCGTACCGCCGTGATCTGGTGCCGTATCAGGATGTGCAGCAGACCAGCGCGTTGGTGGTCTGGCGGCCGAAGAGGCCGAAGGACTGAGCGGGTTCGGCGTACCCGCACCGTACGTACGAGGTCAGGGCCCGTCTCCCGTGAAGCGCACGGGGGACGGGCCCTGACCTTTCTACGTCCTTTCCTTGCAGGGGACGGCAATCTCCCCTGCGTCCAGGGAGGTCACTTTCCCGAGGACTGCCAGAGCGTGAGAGCCGGCGCGGCGCACGAGGTCACGGCGGCCGGCGACGGCAGCGGCCAGCGGGCCCGCTCCAGCGCGTCGAGGCGGTCCTCGTGCTCCCCGAGCGCCTTGTCGGTCTGGTCGACGCGTTGCAGCAGCAGTGCCAAGTCACCCCGGGTGGTGGCGAATCCGACGTCGACGGAGCGGTGCAGCCGCTCCAGTTCCAGAGCGATGCTCTCGGCCTCGGATTGCGTCATCGGGGGTCTCCTCACCTACGGGGGACGCGCAGCCGGTCCCAGCCGGCGCGTCCCGGGATGCCGTCGGCGCGGCAGAGTGCGAGGCTGTCGCGGCCTGCGGTGGGGTGCAGCATGACGCCGTGCACCGGGCCCCAGGGGGCCTTGTGGTTGCGGTTGTGGGCCCTTCGGTCGCCGTGCTCGGCGACGCGGACGCCCGCGTCGTGCAGGGCACGGACGAGGGCAGCGGGCGAGAGAGGTGCGGCCACTGGCGGGCTCCTCACATGGGGGCCGGGCGGGGGCGGGTCGGGCTCCCCCTGTGCTGCGGTGGTGAACGCTTCAGTTCGGTCCCTGCTCCAGGATTCCTGACTGCGCTATCAGATAGCCGAGCTGGGCTCGGCTGTTGCTGCCCAGGGCGGTGCTGAGTTTGGCGATGTGGGCCCGGCAGGTGCGTACATTCATGCCGAGACGGCGGGCGATGGCCTCGTCGACGTGACCCTCGACAAGGAGTTTGGCGATGGAGTGCCGCACTCCGGAGATGCCTTCGAGTGTCGGGTCGTACGGGATCTGCTCCTGCAGCGGGACCGCGCGTCGCCAGAACTGCTCGAAGACGCTGGCGAGGTACTCCACGATGCCGGGGTGTCTGAGCTCCAACGCCACTCTCCGGTCGTCCGTGGCCGGTATGAAGGCAACGGTGTCATCGAAGATCATGAGTCGTTCTATGAGCTCTTCGAGGGTGCGGATCTCCACCTTCCCCTCCGCCATGCGTGCCGCGTAGGTGAGGGTCCCGTGGCTGTGCCGGGCGGTGTGTTGATACAGGGTGCGCATGCCGACGCCGCGCTGGGTGAGAATGTTTCCGCGCTCCATGGCAATGTTCAGTGCGTCCTCGCTGCGCCCGCCGCCGGGCTGGATGGTGAGAACTTCTGACTTGCACTCGGTCAGGGCGAGTTCGATGGACGCATTGATCCGGTCGATGCCTTCGAGCACCGTGATCGCATGAGTGGTCGGCGGGCCCTGGGCGCTGATGGCCATGAAGGGTTCGAACGCCTCTGCCAGTTCGACCGAGAGACGTCGGCGGTCCTGGATCTCGCGCTCTATGGGGTGCAGCCGTTGTGTCAGTGCGGCGGACGGAGGAACTGGTCGTAGCCAGGTGGCGTCGTCGGGGTCCGGGTGCAACAACGCGAACTCCAGCAGGCAGGGAGCGAGTCCCACCTCGGTGCGGGCTATCTTGCCCACGCTCAGCGCACTGGCGTACAGCCGCGCCCCTTCGTCGCACATGGCGCTGACGGGGTGGGGATGTGTCGTGTTTGCTTCATTTGTGACCATTTATCCACCCCCCAGGAACATGAATCTGCAGGAACATGATGCATCGCTTCTGTGGCATTGACGTGCCCCAATGAGCAATCGTCTTGTCATGCGGGGGAGAGGAAACCTTGGAAGTGAGGACGAAGCCCACTATGAGTAACAAGATGCTTCGCTCGGTGCTTGCTGCGACCTTCTCCGCCGGGCTGACATTCGGGGCGATAGGCGTCCTGGACCTTGCTTGGGACAGTGCTCCCACGGGGGCGGCGGGGGCGCAGTTTCAGGCCGTGGCGCCCCCCGACCTCGCCTGGGACATCGCACCGGTGAAGCCGACGGGCGCGCAGAACGAGGCCGTGGCGCCCCCCGACCTCGCCTGGGACATCGCACCGGTGAAGCCGACGGGCGCGCAGAACGAGGGCGTGGCAGCAACGGACCTGGCCTGGGACATCGCGCCGGCGAAGTCTGCCGGCGCATGACCATCCCGCCGGACGACCGAACCTTCCGGCGTGAGATGGCCACGGCCTACCGATCAGGCTGGCATTTCATCGATCTCGTCACGGCCATCCCCCGCTGTGGCGACTCGCTGATGGTCACTCTGTTCGGTGACCCCGTCGTTGTCGCACGTGAAGAAGACGACGAAGTGCGTGCCTACCGGTGCCTCCGCAAGCCGCGGGGAGCCCCGCAGCCCGTCCGCTGCGCGATCCGGTACGACATGATCTTCGTCAACCTCGACCGGCGGGACCATCAGCTGTTCGAGCCAGAGACTATCTCCGCCACCCCCCGCAGTGCCTGAGCGATCCCCCGTCGTTACATGTCGCTCAGTCACTCCCCCACACAACGGCGCCATCGTGACCTGAACACGGTGGCGCCGTTGTGCTGCCCGGGGTCTTTCGCGGTTCCTCTCACGCCCTGCCGAGCGCCCGGTCCAGGGCGATCTCGATGACGACGCGGTCCGGGTTGGGTGACGGTGTGCGCCCGTAGCGCTCCGCGTAGCGGCGTACCGCGTCGGCGACCACCTCCGGTTCCGTGCGGACCGTCGCACGGCCTTCCAGTGTCGCCCAGCGGCGCCGGTCGACCTGGCAGACCGCGACCCTGGCGCCGTCCGGACCCGCGGCCAGGACATTGGCCACCTTCCGCCTGCCCTTGCTGGTGATGATCCGGGCCAGCCCGGCCTCGGGGTCGTACGTCACGCCCACCGGCGCCACGTGCGGCGTGCCGTCGGGGCGGGGCGTGGTCAGGGTGCACAGGTGGTGCTCGCGCCAGAACGCGAGGTACTCGGGACCGGGGTTCGTCACGTCGACTGCCATGGGGACAGCGTAGGCAGCGCGGGCCGGCCCCTGCGGTGGCGCGGGCCCGATCCGGCCGGTTGACTCGGGGCAGGGGCAGGGGCAGGGGCAGGGGCAGCGGCGGGGCGGGGCGGAAGCGGGCTGCTGAGGGCTGAGGGCTGAGGGTCAGGGGCGAGGGCCGAGGGCAGGACGGAGGGAACAAGGGGCGACGGACAGGTGTGGCACGGGGTTGAGTGGAATAGACTCAACTTTGTGTACGTTGATCTGGTCAGTGTTGTGGAGAGGCCAGTCACCGCAAGGAGGAGAAAGCGCACGTGGACGCCGAGCTGACCAACAAGAGCCGTGACGCCATCAACGCGGCCACCAGCAGGGCCGTGAAGGACGGGCACCCCGATCTGACCCCCGGGCACCTGCTGCTCGCGCTGCTCGCGGGCGAGGACAACGAGAACATCATCGATCTGCTCGCCTCCGTCGAGGCCGACCAGCTCGTCGTACGCACCGAGACCGAGCGACTGCTGGGCGCGCAGCCCAGCGTCACCGGGTCGACCGTCGCCCCGCCCCAGCCCAACCGCGAGCTGCTCGCCGTCATCGCGGACGCCGCGCAGCGCGCGAAGGAGCTCGGCGACGACTACATCTCCACCGAGCACCTGCTGATCGGTATCGCCGCCGCGGGCGGCCGGGCCGGTGAGATCCTCTCCGGGCAGGGAGCCAGTGCGAAGAGGCTGCTGGACGCGTTCGAGAAGAACAGGGGAGGGCGCCGGGTGACCACACCCGACCCGGAGGGGCAGTACAAGGCCCTGGAGAAATTCGGTACGGACTTCACGGCGGCCGCGCGCGAGGGCAAGCTCGACCCGGTCATCGGACGCGACCAGGAGATCCGCCGCGTCGTCCAGGTCCTGTCCCGCCGCACCAAGAACAACCCCGTGCTCATCGGTGAGCCCGGCGTCGGCAAGACGGCCGTCGTCGAGGGGCTCGCCCAGCGCATCGTCAAGGGCGACGTCCCCGAGTCCCTGCGGAACAAGCGCCTGGTCTCGCTCGACCTCGGCGCGATGGTCGCGGGCGCGAAGTACCGCGGCGAGTTCGAGGAACGGCTGAAGACGGTCCTCTCCGAGATCAAGGAGAGCGACGGGCAGATCATCACCTTCATCGACGAGCTGCACACCGTCGTCGGCGCGGGCGCCGGCGGCGACTCCGCCATGGACGCCGGCAACATGCTCAAGCCGATGCTGGCCCGCGGCGAGCTCCGCATGGTCGGTGCGACGACGCTCGACGAGTACCGCGAGCGGATCGAGAAGGACCCCGCCCTGGAACGCCGCTTCCAGCAGGTGCTGGTGGCGGAGCCGAGCGTCGAGGACACCATCGCTATCCTGCGTGGCCTCAAGGGCCGTTACGAGGCCCACCACAAGGTCTCCATCGCGGACTCCGCCCTGGTGGCCGCCGCGACCCTGTCCGACCGCTACATCACCTCCCGCTTCCTCCCCGACAAGGCCATCGACCTGGTCGACGAGGCGGCGTCCCGGCTGCGCATGGAGATCGACTCCTCGCCCGTCGAGATCGACGAGCTCCAGCGAGGCGTCGACCGTCTCCACATGGAGGAGCTGGCCCTCAAGAACGAGACCGACCCCGGCTCCAGGCAGCGCCTGGAGAAGCTCCGCCGCGACCTCGCCGACAAGGAGGAGGAGCTGCGCGGCCTCACCGCCCGCTGGGAGAAGGAGAAGCAGGGCCTCAACCGCGTCGGTGAGCTGAAGGAACGCCTCGACGAACTGCACGGCCAGGCCGAACGCGCCCAGCGCGACGGCGACTTCGACACCGCCTCCAAGCTGCTGTACGGGGAGATCCCCGGTCTGGAGCGGGAGCTGGCGGAGGCGAGCGAGGCCGAGCAGGTCGCAGCCAAGGAACCCAAGGAAAAGCTGGTGAAGGAGGAGGTCGGCCCGGACGACATCGCCGATGTCGTCGGCTCCTGGACCGGCATCCCGGCCGGACGTCTGCTGGAGGGCGAGACCCAGAAGCTGCTCCGCATGGAGGACGAGCTGGGCAAGCGCCTCATCGGGCAGACCGAGGCCGTGCGGGCGGTGTCGGACGCGGTACGCCGTACCCGCGCCGGTATCGCCGATCCCGACCGGCCCACCGGATCGTTCCTGTTCCTCGGTCCGACCGGTGTCGGCAAGACGGAGCTGGCGAAGGCGCTCGCCGACTTCCTGTTCGACGACGAGCGGGCCATGGTCCGCATCGACATGAGCGAGTACGGCGAGAAGCACAGCGTGGCGCGGCTCGTCGGCGCTCCGCCCGGATATATCGGCTACGAGGAGGGCGGCCAGCTCACGGAGGCGGTCCGCCGCCGCCCGTACAGCGTGGTCCTGCTGGACGAGGTCGAGAAGGCCCACCCCGAGGTCTTCGACATCCTGCTCCAGGTCCTGGACGACGGCCGGCTCACCGACGGACAGGGCCGGACGGTGGACTTCCGCAACGCCATCCTGATCCTGACCTCCAACCTCGGCAGCCAGTTCCTGATGGATCCCCTGGTCGAGCCCGAGGTGAAGAAGGAGCAGGTCCTGGAGGTCGTACGGGCCTCGTTCAAGCCGGAGTTCCTCAACCGGCTCGACGACCTGGTGGTCTTCTCCGCGCTGTCCGGCGACGAGCTCTCGCACATCGCGAAGCTCCAGATCGACCGGCTCGCCGGGCGCCTGGCCGAGCGCCGGCTCACCCTCGACGTCACCCCGGCCGCCCTGGCCTGGCTGGCCGAGGAGGGCAACGACCCGGCGTACGGAGCCCGGCCGCTGCGCCGGCTCATCCAGACGTCGATCGGCGACCGGCTCGCGAAGGAGATCCTCGCGGGCGAGGTCAAGGACGGCGACACCGTCCGGGTGGACCGGGTCGGGGACGGCCTGCGCGTCGGCCCCGCATCGTAATCACCTCCCCTGTACGGGCCCCCGGCGGGCCCGGCCCGCAGCGGCTGCTTGTCAGCTTGTGGCGGATCGGGCCCGCCGGGCTTGCCATCCCCCGCCCGCCATGGGGGAGGATGGCGGACAACCGCACGAAGGGAAAAACACGGTGAGCATCGATCCGTCCTCGATTCCTAATTTCGGGGGCCAGCCCGAACCGCAGGCCGCAGGACCGGAGGGCCCCGTCGTCCCTGACCAGGACCTCGTCAAGCAGCTCCTGGAACAGATGGAGCTGAAGTACGTCGTCGACGACGAGGGCGACCTCGCGGCGCCGTGGGAGGACTTCCGCACGTACTTCATGTTCCGCGGCGAGGACGAGCAGCAGGTCTTCTCGGTCCGTACGTTCTACGACCGCCCGCACGCCGCGGACCAGCGTCCGGTCCTCCTCGACGCGATCGACGACTGGAACCGCCGCACCCTGTGGCCCAAGGTCTACACGCACACCCACGAGCCCGAGGAGGGCTCCGAGGAGACCGAGGTCTCGGTCCGTCTGATCGGTGAGGCGCAGATGCTCATCGGTACGGGCGTCAGCCTGGAGCACTTCGTCTCGTCGACGGTCAGCTGGGTGCGCGCCTCGATCGAGTTCGACAAGTGGCTGCAGGAGCGTCTGGGCCTGGCACCCGCCGAGGAGAAGACGGACGGCGACGAGCCGGCCGCTCCGGACGCCTGAGTCACACCCGAGCGCGACGGCCCGGCCCGGGGCGGCGGTCTTCATGTCATGACGACCGCCGCCCCGGGCCGGGTTTTTCGCGTCGGGGGGCACGTCCCCGTGACAGCTGTCACAGCCGCTTCAGCCGGGACACGGCCTCGGCCGGCACGTCCTCACGCTTGCGGAAGGCGAACCGCACGAACGGTGCGCCCTGCTCCCGGTGGTCGTGGAAGACCGCGTTCGGGATGGCGACGACCCGGCACCGTTCGGGCAGCGTCCGGCAGGAGGCGAAGCCGTCGCTCTCGCCGAGCGGGCGGATGTCGGTGGTGACGAACTACGTTCCGGCCGGCCGGTAGACCTCGAAACCGGCCTCGGCGAGCCCGCCGCTCAACAGGTCCCGCTTGGCCCGCAGATCGGCGCGCGGCCCGTCGAAGTAGCTGTCGGGCAGGCGCAGGGCCTCGGCGACGGTGTACTGGAACGGGCCTGCGGACACATATGTCAGGAACTGCTTCGCCGAGCGGACGGCGGCCACCATGATCTTCCTGTGCGGCCTCCGGCGCGGAAGTTCCGGGCGGGTGGGGAGCGGCAGGCAACGCGGAATGCAACGACCGGCCCTGTGGCGTCGGCCCGGTGTGCGGCGTCGGCCCGGTGCGCGGCGCCGTACCTGTGCCCGGCGCTTCCTTCTCCAGGACCGCACCTCCCCGTGTCGCGCTGCTCCGGTTCGGTGAGGGAACGTCACTCCGGAGCCGGTGACGGGCGGGTGCGGGCCATGGGGGCCTGGTCGCGGGCCTGATCAGGGCGTCGGCCCGCCACTTTCGTCACTGTTCCGCAACAGGCATGAACCGCCCCGCCGGGTGCCCCGTACAGCCCGGTGTGCGCGGCTCAGCGACCGCGGCGACCCGAAACGAGAGAAGGAACCGACATGGCCGGCGGCAACATCAAGATCAGCCCGGAAGAGATGCGGGAGGCGTCGACCTGGCTGCAGCACCAGAAGGAACTGATGCAGCAGAGCCTCCACGAGGCCAACACCAAGATGGACGAGATGGTCGAGGCGGCCTACTCGACGCCGGGCTCCGAGACCAAGTTCCGTCCGTTCTGGGAGGAGTACAAGAACGGCACCGAGAAGGCGATCGAGGGCCTGCAGGGCGTCAGCGAGTTCATCAAGCAGGTCGCCGACGCGTTCGTCGACACCGACGACCAGACGTCCGGCTCCATCGGCTGACGTGCCCTCGTGCCCGGTCCCGCCCTTCCGCGGCGGGACCGGGCGGCGGCGGCCGGAGAGGAGGAACCGATGACCCGCATCAGCGTCCCCCTTGAGGACCTGAACGAGACGGTCAAGTCACTTGAGGACATCGGGCAGCGGATCAACAACACCGCGCGGCTCAGCGACGTCGGATCGAAGGGCGATGTGGGCGATTCGACGCTCGCCGACTCCCTCGCCGACTTCGACGGCGCATGGGGCAGGGGCCACGAGAAGGTGCAGGACAACGTGAAGGTCTTCTCCGAGAACACGAAGAAGATCTCCGACGCCTTCACGCAGACGGACGACGAGACCGTCAAGACGCTGGACGACTCCAAGAAGACCTGACGAAAGCCTGCTGGCAGAAGGGACATGCGTCATGACGCATCCGGTCACGGACCGGGCTACGGGGGCGCCCGCGCACTACAAGCTGCGCTACCCCGGCTCCTGGTGGCATCTGGACCTCGACCCGAGCACCCGGGACGCGTCCATCCGCCGCCGTATCGAGCACCAGGCGAAGGGGGTTCCGCAGCTCTCCCGCGAGCGGCTCGACGGCCTGATCCGCGACACCCGCCGGACCGCCCGCGAGGCCTACGCCCGGGGGGCGCTCCAGGCGGCGGGGATGGTCAGGTTCCCCGGCGGGAACGCGATGCTCAGCGCCACGTCCGTCGTGCTGCGGATGCCCGTGCCGGAGGACCAGTCGGCGGATCTGGCCGAGGTGCTGTTCGGGGCGAGCATGCAGGCCGGGGACCCGCAGAGCAGCGGGTACCCGCCGCGAGAGGTGGATCTGCTGGAGCTTCCGGGCGTCGGACCGGTCGGGCGGATCGCCTCGATCGAGGACATCGACTACAAGGGCACGCCGGTGCGTACGGCGCTGCTGCACACGCTGTTCCCGATCCCGAACCGCCGGGAATACCTGCTGGTCTCCAGCTCCACGCCCAATGTGGAGCTCAGGGACCAGTTCTTCGAGGTGTTCGACGCCATCGCGGGGACGCTGCGCTTCGTGGAAGTCGAGAGCAAGGGCCCGGCTGTGCCGGCCGCACAGAGCCCGCAGGGCACGGACGAGAACGGAAAGTGAGGGCGCGGCAATGGCGCGGCCAGCGGTGTCCGACTGGGAGACGGTCTTCGGGTTCTCGGACGACCCGACGCCGGGAGATGCGGAGATGCTCGCGAAGCTCGCGGGCCAGTACCGGTCCGTCGCCGACGACGCGGACCAGGCGCTCCCCATCGTCAGCGGCCTGAAGAACAGCCAGCTCGGCGAGGGCAAGGCCATGGAGAAACTCCGGCACAAGCTCGGGGACCTGGCCAGTCAGGTGGAGAAGCTGCACAGTTCGTACGACAAGGCGGCCCGCGCGCTGGACACCTACTCCGACCAGCTGGGGGACCATCAGCGCAAGGCCGACAACGCCCTGGTCGACGGGCGGGACGCCAAGGAGCGGCTGCAGCGGGCCACCGATGCCGCCGCCGCGGCGGGGTCCGTGATCAGCGGCCTGGACGCGGCGGACCCGCCCCCGCCGGACGACGAGGCGGCCCGGCGCAGTGCGCGGCAGGCCATGGAGAATGCCCGGCATGACCAGTCTGCGGCACAGGGGGACGTCGACAGCGCCCAGCGGGATCTCGACGCCGCCCGCATGCTCGCCGAGGACGCGCGGGAGTTGCGCGAGACGGACGCCTCGACGGCGGCCCGCGCCCTGGACGACGCGACGAGCGAGGCGGTCCCGGGCAAGAGCCTGTGGGAGAAGATCAAGGACATCTTCAAGAAGGTGCTCGGCTTCATCAGCGCCGCCCTGGGCATCATCGCCATGCTCATCCCCGGATTGCAGGGCCTGGGGCTCATCCTGACGATCGCCAGTCTGGTCACCGCCGCCATCCCCTTCATCATGAATATCGTCGACAGTATTCAGTCGGGCGAGTGGGATGTGCTCGACATGGTCCTCAGCGGCCTGGGGCTGGTGCTCGGCGGCGTCGGCCTGATCAAGATCGCCAATCTGGGGGGGATCGCGAACACCCTCAAGACCGTCACGAGCGACCTCAAGGCGATCCAGATCAACATCAAGAGCGTGATCCCCACCATCAAGGCGTTCACCGGGTTCAAGAACCCGGGCGACCTGGTCGCGAACCTGCTGAAGAACATGCCCGGTGGCGTGTTGAAGACACCGGACATCCTGAAGCAGCTGCCGGACATCACCAACATCTGGACGAAGACGGCGGGGTGGATCGACCAGAGCTCGAACCTCATCGGAGTGGCCGGCCTCGGCTGGGCGATCAACGGCGCCGTCCCCAACGGGACGACGGGCACGATCAAGCACGACTCCAGCTACGTGGAGGGATCGACCTGATCCGGGCCGCGTCCCGTCATGCGTGAGGGCTCCCGCCCCGGCGTTTCGCCGGGGCGGGAGCCCTCTGCCGTGGGACCTCAGAGCCGGTGTGGGAACCCCCGCACAGGCGCTCAGCTCCCGGCCGGCGGAAGCACCGTCTCCGGCACCTGGACGGTGCGCAGCACGCCGTCGCCCAGGTGCAGGATCGCCCGCCCCGGGCGGGTCGCGCCCAGGCGGCTGCGGGGCACCTTGACGCCGATCAGTTCGCCGTCGCTCATGTTCTGCGGCTTCAGCAGCAGACCGCACCGGTTGCGGCGGGCCTCGGTGTGCCAGCCGGAGAAGCCGGAGGAGAGCCGGTCGGTCTGCCCGGAGATCACCAGGCCCCGGCCGTTCTCGGCACCGGACTTGGCGATCTGGGTGAGGACGGGCTCGGCCTTCGTCTTCAGCAGCAGGTCGGCGTCGTCCAGGATCACCACGGCCCCCTGCGGCGAGGACGCCAGCGCCTCCTCCAGCGCGCTGGGGTCGATGTCGGCCTCGTCGAAGACCGCGAGGACCCCGGGCCGTCCGGCGAGTTGGCGCAACGGCGACCTGGCGGGCGCGCCGACGACGACGGGCGTCCCGGCCGACAGCAGCGACAGTGCCAGCGTCGCCAGGACGGTGCTGCGGCCGGAGCGGGCGGGTCCGGCGACGAGGAAGGTCGGCGTGATGGCGAAGTCCGGCCCGAACGCGGTGAGTTCGTCGCCGCCGACACCGGACAGGGCCCACCGTGCGGACGGCAGCGGCTGCGGCACGTACCGGGCCGCCTCCTCCCAGGTGAGCCGGTCCGGCAGGGTGTCGACGCGGAACGGCCGGGTGGAGTCCGGCAGCTGGGCCGCCTGCTCGCGGCAGGACTCGGCGATCCGCTGGAGCGCCACGGCCTGCGCCTGGCCTTCCGGGTTGTCCGTGAGGAGCGCGATCTGCACCTCCGCCTTGTCGGCGGCGCGGAACGCGCGGCCCGGCGGGATCTCGTCGGGCACGTTGCGCTGGGTGATGCCGATCATCCCGTACTCGGACTTCTCGTTCAGCTTCAGCACGAGCTTGTCCTCGGTGGAGCCGTTGACCCGGCTGGAGAACAGCGCCCGGTCACCGGTCATCACCAGATGGATGCCGACGCTCGCGCCGTCCCGGAGCAGGTTCAGCACGGAGTTCAGCAGGTTCCCGGAGTCGTACTCGCCGAGCTGCTTGTCGAAGACCTCCCACCGGTCGATGAACAGCATGATGTGCGGCGGCCGTTCGGTCTCCGGCAGGGCGCGGCGGAGCTCCGGCAGGTCGGCGCTGCCGCGGGCGGCGAGCATCTCCTGGCGCCTGGTCAGCTCCCCGGTCAGCCGGGCGAGCAGCCGGGCCACCCGGTCGGGCTGGGTGCGCTGGGTGATGGCCCCGCAGTGCGGCAGTCCCTCGATGGGCAGCAGCGCGCCGTTGCCGCAGTCGATGCCGTACATGTGCAGCCGGTCCGGGGAATGGGCGGAGGCCAGGGTGCCGGCGATGGTGCGCAGTGTCTGCGACCTGCCCTGCCGGGGCGAGCCGATGATGTGCAGGTGCCCGAGCGTCGCCGGGTCGATCACCAGGGGCAGCCGGGCCTGTTGTGCGGGCAGGTCCACCACGCCGTACGCGACGGGCGCGAGGTCGTAGTCCGAGGGCGGGGGCGCCGGCAGTTCGCCGGTGACCAGGACCTCGGGCAGCGGCGGGAGCCAGGGGCTGTGCTGCGCGGGGATGCCCATCTCCCGGTCCGCTTCGCGGATCGCCGCGACGAGCCCGGTGAGGTCGGTCTCCACCTCGGCGGGTACGGCCGCGCCGCGGGGCCGCGGCGGGAGCGGCTCGCCGAGCCGCTCCCAGCCGACCGTCACCGCCCAGGGGGTCGGCAACGAGGTCGCCGCGGCACCGGGCCGACGGCCGCCGACCCGTCCGGACTGGAACGGCACGAGGGAGTTCTGGCCCAGGCGCACATAGGCGCGACCGGGGGTTCCCTGCGAGATCCCGGCGGCCTCGGCGGAGTTGAGGACGTCCTGGCTCTCGCCGGCGTCCGTCACCCGGAGCGCGATGCGCAGGTTGGTGTTGGCGCGGATCTCCGAGGAGACGACGCCGCTGGGGCGCTGCGTCGCCAGGATCAGGTGGATGCCGAGGCTGCGGCCCCGCTGGGCGATGTTGACCAGACCCTTCACGAAGTCCGGCAGGTCGCGCACCATCGAGGCGAACTCGTCGATGACGATGAGCAGCCGGGGCATCGGCTCGTGGCCCGCCGGGTCGCGCTCCAGCAACTCGACGTAGTCCTCGATGTCCTTGGCGCCGGCCGCGGCGAGGATGTGCTCACGCCGGGTGAGTTCCGCCGTCAGCGACACCAGGGCCCGCTCGACGAGGTGGGCGTCGAGGTCGGTGACCATGCCGACGGTGTGCGGCAGGTCGACGCAGTCCTTGAACGCGGAGCCGCCCTTGTAGTCGACCAGGACGAACGTCATCGCGTCCGGACGGTTCGCCACCGCGAGCGAGGCGACCAGCGTCTGGAGCAGTTCGGACTTGCCGGAGCCGGTGGTGCCGGCGACCAGCCCGTGCGGGCCGTCGCGCCGCAGGTCCAGGTAGAACGGGCCGTCCAGGGAGACGCCGACGGCCGCCCGGGTCGAGCGGCCCCCGGCCTTCCAGCGCGCCCGGATGCCGGCGGCCTGTGGCGGGTCGAGGGCGAGGACGTCGAGCAGCCGCGCGGAGCCGGGAAGCACCGCGGCCTCCTCGTCGGCCCCGCCCGGGTCGCGCAGCGGGCCCATCGCGCGGGCCAGCGAACGGCACCAGTCCAGGGACACCGCGTCGGGCCGGATGCCCCCGACGGTGCCCCTCCCGGAGCGTCCCACCCGTACGGTTCCGCCGGGCTCCTCGGCGACGACGGCGTGGCACTCCTCGGGCAGCAGCCGCTCCTCGGCGTCCAGGCAGACCGCGCGGACGCCGACGGCCGGTCCGTCGCGCAGGATCTGCGCCACGCCGGGCAGCGAACGCAGCCTGCGGGCTCCGTCGAGGATGACGAGCACGTCGGGCCCGGCGGGCCGGTTCCGCCGGTCCGCCCGTCCGGCGCGCTCGACGATCAGCGCGGTGAGTTCGGCGACCCGCCGGGCGCAGGTCTCCGTGCCGTAGCCGATGCTGGCCGGGGTGTCGCCGGACTTCTTGCGCACATGCGGCAGCCAGCGCAGCCAGGACCAGCCGTCCCGGCCTCGTTCGCCGGTCGTCAGCAGATGGATCTGGAGGTCACGGGGGCTGTGCAGGACGGCGGCCTGGGCGACCGCCCAGCGCGCCACGGCGCGCGCGGTCGGGCCTTCGCCGGCGATGCCCAGGACGTCGTGCTCCCGCAGCGGAACGGTCACCGGGACGTCGTACGCGGTCCGCGGGTCCTCGCGGCGGTGTTCGTCCTTCGTCGGGTCCTGGAGCACCACGTCGGAGGCCAGATCGGCGGTTCCGATGCGCAGTTCGAGGAAGTCGGCGTCGGAGGTACGGCGTTCCCACAGGCGGCGCCGGGGGCCGACGGCGGTCAGGACGACCTCCGCCGGGTCCGGGAAACCGCGGCGCCGGGCGGTGCGTTCGTCCGCCAGGGCCTTCGCCGCGTCGCCCTCGATCCGTGCCTTCTTCTCCTCGTAGGCGGCGACACTGCCGGAGTGGGTCTGGCGCCCGGTGCGCCGGCTCATCAGATAGTTGCCGAGGATCGCGACCGGGGAGAGCAGCCCGAACAGCAGCATCGACATACGGTCGAAGATCAGCGCCCCGGCCCCCGCCATCACCAGCGGGGCCGCCGCGGTGATCCACGGGAGCGGCCGGGGGGCGGGCGGGGCGGGCGGGGAGGGCAGGGTGAAGCGGGTGGCGTTCTCGGCCGGCCGCAGCCGCGGCGGCCGGTTGTAGTCCCAGCCGGTGCCGTCCTCCGACGGCTGCACGGCCGCGTCCGGCTTCTGCGGGAGGGCGAGTTCGAGCAGGCTGTCTCCGACGAGGAGCTGCGCGCCGGCCGGCCAGGCGGTTGCCTCGGCGAGATCCTCGCGGTCCAGTTGCAGGGTGCCGCCGTCCTTCGCGGAGGCGTCGGGCGTGATACGGCAGCGTCCTCCGGGGCCCACCGCCAGGACGGCGAACGGACGGTCCGGTACGGCGCGCAGCACCTGGGCGGTCCCGTCGTGGGCCAGCCCGATCCGGTACTCGCCCATGTCGAGCCGGTGCACGGCGCCCGCGCCGGTCCCGCCGACCGCACGGACCTCCACCAGCCCGACCGGTTCGGCCGACACGGTGCCCGCCGGGCGGCCCAGGCCCACGATGGCCGCGTGGTGCAGTGGCGCGTCCCGCAGCCGCATATCGGTGGGCAGCAGCCGGTCGCCGGCGTACAGGCCGAGGCCCTCCGGGGGCCAGTGGACGCCTCCCGCCCCGGCCAGCGCCTCCGCGACAGCGCGCGCGGGCGTGTCGGGGTCGGCGTCGAGGTGGACGTCGAACGCGTCACCGCCCTCCTCGACCACGGTCAACATCAACGACACGAGAACGTCCTCCAGCCGGCGTGAATGGGGGGCCTCGGCAGCCGCACTCGGCGGCTCCCGTGCCACTGACGTGACCTACGGAGCCCGTCCGCGGATGGTTCAACCGGCGCACCGGTGAACCATCCGCCGACGGGCTCCGTAGTGGCCATCGGGTGCACGGCGCAGCGACTGTGCCGCCCACGTTCTCGACCGTCCCGGCTCCGCCGCCGGGGCGTCCCGACAAGGAGTCAGAAGATGATCTGGTACGTCCTGGCCGTGGTGCTGGGGCTGGCGCTGATCGGGGCGGTGGCCGCGCTGATCGTCACCGAGCGACGTCGGCCCCGCCGGCCCCGCCCGCCGAAGCCCGTCGCCGCCTCGGCGGCCGTCGTGGGCCGGGAGTCGCTGGACGTGGTCAACGCGGGCTTGCGCCGGCTGACGGGCGAGTGCCTGCGCTCCGGCCGGTCGCTGCCCGACCTGTACGCCGTCGTCTACTCCGAGAAGCGGCTCGCACTGCTGCTGGCCGGGGCCGAGGAGACGGCCCCTGCGCCCTGGACCGTCGAGGCGGACGGCGAACGCTGGACGATCTCGCCCGACGATCTGCACCGCCCCGGCCCGGAGGGCGAACCGGCGCTGCCGTACGCGCTGACGGTGACGGTGGGCGTGGATGGACCCGACCGCGTGCTGGTCGACCTCTCCCGGGCGTCGGGGCCCGTCTCGGTGACGGGTCCGGACAAGGAGGTGCGCAGCCTGGTGCGGGCCGTCGTCACCGAGGCGCTCGCCGGCCCTGTGGGGGCGCTCGCCGAGGTCACCCTGGTGGGATCCCTGGCCGACGGCCGACTCCTTTCCGGCGACGAGCCGCGGACCTCGCGTCTGCACAGCGCGGCCAGCCTGGAGGAGGCGTTCGCCACGGTGGCAGCGTCGGCGGGTACGGGAGCGCCGGAGCCCGGCTCGCCCGATGTCACCCAGATCTTCCGGCTGATCGAGGGCAGCAGCCGGATCGCCGTCCAGGGCGAGGCGCCGCATCTGTTCGTCGTGGAAGCCTCGCAGCTCCCGCGGCGGGAGGGGGCACTGGCCGGTCTGCGGCGCGGGGACGCGCTGCTGGTGGTCGGCGAGGCACCCACGGGGTGGCGCTGGAGTGCCGGTGCGGGCGGATCACTCGACACCGGGCCGCTCGGCCTGAAGATCAACCGGCACGCGGGACGTCTGGCATAAGTGTCATCCGGCCTCGCGGTCCAGGCCGCCCGCGTACAGCCCGCGGCTGTTCAGCGCCTCGCGCAGGGCGCGGGCGGCGTAGAACGTCCGGGACTTGACGGTGCCCGGCGGCACGCCGAGGACCTCGGCCGTCTGGTTGACGCTGCGTCCCAGGTAGTGCACGTGCAGCAGGACCTCACGCTGTGCCGGCCGCAGGTCCCGCAACGCGTCGATGAGTACCTCGGAGGTGAGCAGGTGGTCCACGCCGTCGGAGATCGGCAGGTGGGCCAGTTCGGGGTCACCGGTCTCCAGTGGTCTGGCCTGGCGGGCCCGGTGGCCGTCGATGACGAGATTGCGCAGCACGGTGAACAGCCAGGGCCGCACCGAATCCGCGGTCGGGTCGAGTTCCCCGGCGTGCCGCCAGGCGCGTATCGCGACTTCCTGGAGGACGTCCTCGGCGCGGTGCCAGTCGCCTTCCAGCCGCCGTGCGGCGAACTGCAGCAAGGCGCTGCCGTGGAAGTGGTAGAGCGCTCTGAGGAACTCGTCGGGGCTGGGTTCCGTGGTGCGGGGGAAGGGTGTTCGGTCTTCGGTCGAAGCGCTGGCCGACAAGGGCCTTTTCCTCTCCGGTCGTCTGTGGGGAAGGCGGGTTCGGCCGGCTGCGGGACAACCGGCAGGCGCCGCCGCGAGCCGCCGTGCGCCTGTGCGGCGCCCGTCAGCCTGCGGCGGCGGTGAACTTGCCCCCGTCAACGCCGGTCAGCCCGGTTCGTGAGAGGAAAGCGAGGCCACCTCACGGGACGTCAACTCCCGGTTATAGAGATGCACGTCGGCGATGTCACCGTTCCAGTAGTCGGCCGCCTTCCCATCGAACTTGGCGCGTCCGATCACCACAGTGCCAGTGGGCTTCACGCCGTTGGAGGCCACCCTGGTTCCCGCGAGCCGACCGTCCACGTAGAGCTGCATCCGGTGGTCCTTCTGACTGTACGTGCCGGTCAGGTGGTACCAGCGGCCGGGCTGCGGCTTCTCGGGCGTCTCCGCGACCGTACGGTTACCGAAGAAACTGAATGCGAAGTTCCCGTCCTGGTCGGAGTGCTGGAGGAAGAACGTGCTGACCCCGTCGCCGTCCTGGGACACAGCGGTGCGCATGCCGGTCATGCCCTGGGGGGTGAGGCGCACCCGCGCGGCGACCGAGTAGTCCTTGCCCATGGTGTCGAGCCGGGTGTTGGAGTCCGCGTATCCGCTGGTGCCGTCCAGATGCAAGGCGCCGCCCTCGGGGCCGTCGGTCCACTGCGTGCCGCCGCTGACCACGGCGTCCTGCTCGCCGGCCTTCGCGGTGCCGGACCGGTGCAGGGGCCACCAGCCGAGGCCCTGCAGCGACTCGGCGTCGCCAACCGATTTCGGTGCGGGCGGGTTGGGTGCGGGCGGGTTGGGTGCGGGCGGGTTGGGCGTGGCCGGTTTCGACGCGGATGGTTTCGGCGTGGCCGGTTTCGACGCGGATGGTTTCGGCGTGGCCGGTTTCGACGCGGATGGGCTCGACGCGGCCGGTTTCGCCTCGGTCTGTTCCTTCCCGGAGTCCTGGCCGCGCA
Source organism: Streptomyces sp. NPDC104309 (assembly GCF_055584025.1). Lineage (NCBI taxonomy): Bacteria > Bacillati > Actinomycetota > Actinomycetes > Kitasatosporales > Streptomycetaceae > Streptomyces > Streptomyces sp. NPDC104309. The sequence continues at coordinate 32,322 of NZ_JBVJMV010000039.1, forward strand.
GCAGTTGGACGACGACGAAGGCCAGCGCGACGGTCAATGCGGTGATCGTGGTGATAAGCGCCCATCTGCGCGTCATGAATGTCCTCAGGAGGTGCGGCATAAATGTGTCACTGGTGATCACGAGTCGGATCCGGAAGTGGTTCGGTGTGCCGTTAAGTTGTGACAGGTCTGTGAGACAGCGGACCTGTTGGCCCCTGGATGTGCGCCCGTGCGCCGGGAGGTGCGGCGACGCCTTGTCCGGGGGCAGTGGAACATGGGGAGTTCTGAAGTTCCGGCGACGTGGGCGCATCGTCCGCCAACCGTTCCCGAGTGTTCACGACGCGGTGGCCGGCGTCCGCGTCCTTCCCCGGCCGGGAGCGCGGCCCGCAAGTCCTGGCCCGGTGAGGTGACCGTGCTGAACTCGTGTGCGGGCCGGATCAGATACGTGCCGGTCCCGGACCTGACGGGCCGGACCTGGCGGCCGGCATGGCGCTTTCCGCCGACGGGGCCCGGCGGGTTCGTCCATGCTTTGTTGTTGCTGAGTGCGGTGTCCGTGTTGCTGGGTTGATCAGTTGGTCTTGGTGTATGTGAGCTTTTCGCCGGTTTCCGGTGTTTCCCGGCTCAGGGTGCCGTTCGGGAGCAAGATCAGTGTGGTGGCTTTCCCTGCGGTGCAGGACGACATGGGTTCGCCGACGGTGACGGTGGAAGGCGCGATCTGGATGGGTCCGTTCGGGGTCGGTTCCGAGGCCAGGCCCGCTTCGAAGACGCAGTGGTAGGAGCCGCCGTTGTCGAGCGGGCCGTCCGCGGTGAGGGTGAGTACGGGCCGGCCGACCGTGCCCTGCTTGATGACGAGTTGCCGGGTGGAGTGGCCTGCGGGGTTGTCGATGGAGCCGGACCAGGTGCCGAGGTAGCCGGCCGGGACGGGGCCGTCGCTGTTCTTCTTCTCGTCGGTCGGGCTCGACGCGGCCGGTTTCGCCTTGCCCGGATTCGCCTCGGCCTGTTCCTTCCCGGAGTCCTGGCCGCGCACCAGTTGGACGACGACGAAGGCCAGCGCGACGGTCAATGCGGCGATCGTGGTGATGAGCAGCCATCTGCGCGTCATGAATGTCCTCAGGAGGTGCGGCATAAGTGTGTCACTGGTGATCACGCGTCGGATCCGGAAGTGGTTCTGTGTACACGTAAGTTGTGACAGGCCTGTGAGACACGGATCTGTCCGCCCCTGGATGCGCTCCCGTGCGTCGGGAGATGCGGCGATGCCTCCGGGGTAGTGGAATGCGGTGAGTTGTGACGTTCCGGCGGCATGGGCGCATTGCCGCGTGGGTTCAGGACGCCAGGCGCCGCAGGCGGCCGACCGCCTCCTGAAGAACGTCGTCGCGCTTGCAGAAGGTGAAGCGGACCTGGCTGCGGCCCGCGTCGGGGGTGTCGTAGAAGACGGAATTGGGGACGGCGACGACGCCGCAGCGTTCGGGGAGGGCGCGGCAGAAGGCGTAGGCGTCCTTCTCGCCGAACGGGGAGATGTCGGTGGTGATGAAGTACGTGCCCTGGGGTTCGTAGACCTCGAACCCGGCCGCGCGCAGCCCGTCGCCGAGCAGGTCGCGCTTGCGTCGCAGGTCGGCGCGGAAGCCGTCGAAGTACGAGTCCGGCAGCCGGAGGGCCTCGGCGATCGCGTACTGGAAGGGGCCCGCGCTGACGTAGGTCAGGTACTGCTTAGCGGTCCGGACGGCGGCGACGAGCGGGGCGTCCGCCGTGACCCAGCCGACCTTCCATCCGGTGTACGAGAAGGTCTTGCCGGCGGACGAGATCGAGACGGTGCGCTCCCGCATGCCGGGCAGGGCCGCGATGGGGCGGTGCGCGCCCTCGTAGACCAGGTGCTCGTACACCTCGTCGGTGACGACGAGCAGGTCGTGTTCGACGGCGAGTGCGGCGATGGCGCTCTGCTCCTCGGCGGTGAGGACCATGCCGGTCGGGTTGTGTGGGGTGTTGAGGAGCAGCAGGCGGGTCCGCGGGGTGATCTTGGACCGCAGCTCGTCCAGGTCCGGGCGGAAGGACGGGGCGCGCAGGGTGAGCGGTACGCGCTTCGCGCCGGCCATGGCGATACAGGCGGCGTAGGAGTCGTAGAAGGGCTCGAAGGCGATCGCCTCGTCGCCAGGCTCCAGGAGCGCCAGCATGGTGGCGGCGATGGCCTCGGTGGCGCCGGCAGTGACCAGGACCTCGGTATCGGGGTCGAAGGGGAGATCGTAGAAGCGCCGCTGGTGCTCGGCGATCGCGCCGCGCAGTTCGGGGACGCCGGGGCCCGGCGGGTACTGGTTGCCGTGTCCGGCGCGCAGGGCCCGGACCGCGGCCTCGCGGATCTCTTCGGGGCCGTCGGTGTCGGGGAAGCCCTGGCCGAGGTTGATGGAGCCGGTCCGTACGGCAAGCGCCGACATCTCCGCGAAGATCGTCGTACCGAACTCGGCGAGGCGGCGGTTGAGCAGCGGTCGTCCCTGTGTCATGGCCGCCATCCTGCGCGGAAGCTCTGGAGTTGCTCAAGTCCGCTTTGGCCGAACGGGGCCGGGGGCATCCCCCACTCACGCGGGAAGCGCGCGGAAGCGGGGGACCTCGCTTCGGGGGAACGGGAGGACGTGAGGTCATGAGGACTTTTGTCGGAATGGTGATCGCGGCGGCTGTGATCGGACTGATCGTCTCGCTCATATCGAGGGCCGGGAACAAGAAGAGGGCGCGCGGACGGAGTGCGCGCCGGGGTGCGAGCGGCGGCAGCGCCGCGGGTGGCAGCTGGTGGGCCGGCGGCGGTGACGGCGGCGGTGGCTCGTCCTGCGGAAGCGTCGACGGTAGCTCGGGCGGTCATTCCGGAGGGCACTCCGGCGGTAGCTCGGGCGGTCATTCCGGAGGGCACTCCGGCGGTAGCTCGGGCGGTCACTCCGGAGGCCACTCGTGCGGCGGTCACTCCGGGGGGCACTCGTGCGGCGGCGGACACTCCTCGTGCGGTGGCGGCTCCTCGTGCGGCGGGGGCGGATGCGGCGGAGGCAGCTGACACGGGGCAGCTGATCCGTGACCGGGCAGGGCCACATGCCCGGTGCCGGACCCGAGCGGCCCGGTGCCCGACAGGTGCCCGGCGGGTGAACTCCCGCCGGGTACCTTTTTGTTGGGGCTTTCCGCGAGATCCCGGTGAACAGATGAACCGAGGGGCCCCCGGGGGGATGGAAACCACGTCAAGTTGGGTAAAAACACTGTGGACGCGGCTTACTTCGTGATTCCCTCGGTTGGAGAGAACTTCCAGCCCTAGGACCTGAGTTGGACCTGATCGGGCGCTTCCCACCTCCCACGTGCAGCACGTCGGAGGCGTCCCCTGTCCATGCGTCCACGCTTGTTTGCGGAGCCGACCCATGCTCACGACCCTCCAGACTCCCTATTCCGACACCCGTGCTGCCGACCTGGCCTGGGCGCTGGGGCGCGAACCGCTCCCCGCCCTGGCCGTACTCGACCTCGATCTCGCGGGTGCCCGACTTCAGATGCGCCTGCTCGGCGCCTCCCATCAGGTGCTGCTCGAAGAGGACCGCGGCACCTGTTCCGAAACCGTGGCGTGCATCCCCGGCAGCAGCACACCGCTGCCGCTGGGTGTCGCCAAGCGGCTCGGCCAGTGGGAGTACGAATTCGCGGCGCGCGTCGAGACGCTCTCGGCGGGCTCGTTCGCGGGGCGCGCCCAAGAGCTCCTCGCGCTCGTGACCGACCATCCCCACGGTCTCGCCGGGACGTTCCCCGGCAGCCCGCACGCCTTCACCGCCATGCTCGCCCAGCGGACGGAGGGCCAGGTGCGGTGGCGCACCTGGCATGCGTACCCGCAGGAGGGGCAGTTGGTGGTGACGCGCACCCGGGTGGGCGTACGAATGCCGGCGGCAGCACTCTGACGCGGGCCCAACTCCGTTGTGAGCGAACCACTTGCACCCTTGTGGGTGACAGGCGGCAACCTCTTCGTGACGTAGCGTTCGCCTCATGATCGACCAGCAGGTGTCGCTGCGAGGGGGCGCGGCAAGCCTTCCCGTACGGCCGAGGACCGGTCGGTGTCTCGTGCTGGCCGCTGTCTTCGTCTGTGCCGCCTGCGGTCTGGTGTACGAGCTCGAACTGGTTGCGCTCGCTTCCTACTTGATCGGTGATTCCGTCACCCAGGCGTCCGTCGTGCTCTCCGTGATGGTGTTCGCGATGGGCGTCGGCTCGCTCCTCGCGAAACGTTTACGCAGCCGTGCCGCGGTCGGCTTCGGGCTGATCGAGGCGGTGCTCGCACTCGTCGGCGGCTCCTCGGCGCTCGTGCTGTACGCGACGTTCGCGTGGATCGGGGAGTCGCGGTATGCCCTGGTGGGGTTCTCGCTCGCGATCGGCGTCCTGATCGGAGCGGAGATCCCGCTGCTGATGACGCTGATCCAGCGCGTCGACCGGCAGGACGCGGGCGGGGCCGTCGCGGACCTCTTCGCCGCCGACTACGTGGGTGCGCTGGTCGGCGGACTGGCGTTCCCCTTTCTGCTGCTGCCGATGCTCGGACAGCTCACCGGGGCGCTGTTCACCGGCGCGGTCAACGCGGCGGCGGGCGGGGCGCTGGTGCTGTGGGTGTTCCGCCGGGACCTCACCCCGCGCTCCCGGTGGCTGCTGGTCCTCGTCAACGCGGCCGTGATCGTCGTGCTCGCCGTCGCCACCGCTCTGGTCGACGACTTCGAGCGGGCGGCGCGGCGCGCGGTGTACGGGGACGGGGTGCGGGTCGCGCTGCAGACCGGGGTCCAGGAGGTCGTGCTGACGGGGGCGGGCCGCAGCTCCCTGGATCTGTATCTGGACGGGCGGCTGCGGGTCAGCGGGCGCGACGAGTACCGCTACCACGAGGCGCTGGTGCACCCGGCGATGAACGGGCCGCGCGCCCGCGTCCTGATCCTGGGCGGCGGCGACGGCCTCGCCGCCCGGGAGGTGCTGCGCTATCGGGACGTACGCCGCGTCACCCTCGTCGAGCTGGACCCCGGCGTCACCCGGTTGGCCCGTACCGACAGCGCGCTCTCGGCGCTGAACGCGCAGGCGTTCCGCGATCCCCGGCTGACCGTCGTCAACGCGGACGCCTTCAACTGGCTGCGGGCGACGCACGGCGGCTACGACGTGGTGATCTCCGATCTGCCCGACCCCGGGATCTCCGCCAGCACGAAGCTCTATTCGGCGGAGTTCTACGGCCTGGTCGCCGAGGCCCTCGCCCCGGGCGGCCGCTTGGTCGTGCACGGGGGCCCGCCGGTCACCCGACCGCATACGTACTGGACGGTGGAGGCGTCGATGAGGGCGGCGGGCCTGCGTACCCGCCCGTACCGGATCAGCGGCCGGCTCTCCGACTTCGCGGCCGGCCCCGACCGGGCCACGCACCGGGCGCAGGCCCAGGACGGCTGGGGTTTCGTCCTCGCCGGCACGGCCGGGGCGCCCGCGCTCCGGCTCTCCCCGCAGGCGCCGGAGCTGCGGTCGCTGACGCGGTCCTCGCTGGTGCGCGCGGGCCGGGCCGCGGAGGGCGCCCGGCCATGCGGGCTGCTGCCGTCGACGCTGGTGCATCCGCGGTACTGGGAGGACCGGTGAAACCGTGGCCCGGTGGCACCGCGCAGCCGAACGGCTGACGGGCCCCGGAACCGTCGGCGTGACGCGGAACCGCAGACGTGACGCGGAACGGCTGACGGGCCCCGGAACCGCGACGGGCCCCGGACCCCCGGCTTGACGCGGAACCGCTGACGGGATGGCCGGGGCTGAGTAGGCTCGGTTTCCATGGAGCATGAGGTGTTCGTTCCGGTTCCGGCCCCGTCCCTTCGGCGGACGCTGGGCGATCCCGCCCGCGTCGCGCGCTGCGTACCGGGGCTTCAGCAGGACGCCGACGAGTCCGCGGGCCCGCTGTCCGGCCGGCTCAAGATCCGGGTCGACGGCCACACGATCACGTACCGGGGCGTGCTGCGGCTCACCGCCTCTCCGCAGGACGGTCCGGACGGGGACGGGATCCTGGTGACGGGCGAGGGCATCGAGGCCAGGGGAACCGGCTCGGTGAAGCTGACGCTGACGATCAGCCTGACGGAGAAGGACGGCGGCACGGCGATCGGCTTCGCGGGTACGGCGAGCGGTGACGGCCGCCTCCTGGAGCTGGACCCGGCGGCGGTGCTCGCGGCGGCCCACCGGCTGCTGGACCGCTTCACGCAGCAGCTGGTGACGGAGACGCTGGCGGACGGCACTGCTGCGGGCGAGGCGCTCGGCGAGTCCGAGCGGTCCGTCGGGGAAGCGGTGGAGCAGGCGATCGAGGAGGCGGCCGAGGAGGCCGACGCGACCGGCGCGGCCACCGCCCGGAGCGCCGGGCCGGAGGCCACCGACGACACCGACGACACGGACGACACCGACGACACGGACGACACCGACGACACGGACGACACGGACGACACCGACGACACCGACGACACGGACGACACCCCGCCCACGCACGACGGCGCCGCGGACGGGGCACCCTCCGGCGAGAAGCCTCCGGGCAGGGGCTCCGTCTTCGAGGCCCCCGTGCCCCCGTCGTCGCTCGACCCCATGGCGGACGCGGAGTTCACCGTCCCCGACGGCCCCCCGGCCGAGGCGGCGCACGCCCGGCGCACCATGATCGGCCGCAGCGCCGAGGAGGTCGACCACGCGCCGCCGCGCGGCAGGTACGCGCCGGTTCCGTCACCCGATTCGACCACCGCGGGCGCCACGCTCCGCTGGGTCGCCCCCGCCGCCGCGCTCGCGCTCGCGTCAGCCGTCGTGGTGAGCCGGGCGTTGCGGCGGCGCAGGTAGCGTCGCCAGTAATGTCGTTCCGGTGAGTAGCAGCGAGAAGGACGTCCGGCTGTCCGTCGGCGACGCAGAGTTGACCGTGAACCCCGCCAACGGCTGTCGCATCGGCAGTCTGCGGATCGGTGGCACCGAACTGCTGCGGCAGGGGGAGCGGTACGGCTGCTTCCCGATGGTCCCGTGGTGCGGGCGCACCGAGAACGGGCTCTTCCACAACGGCGACGTCCCGCACCGGTTGCCGCTGAACTCCCCGCCGCACGCCATCCACGGCACTGGCAGGGACACCGCCTGGCGCACCGCCCGGGTGGGCGAGCGGGAGGCATCGTTCTACTACGACCTCGCCGACCCGTGGCCGTATCCGGGCCGGGTGACCCAGACCTTCGAGCTGGCGGAGGACTCGCTCACGCTCGCGTTCGGCATCGAGACGTACGGGAACTCGTTCCCGGCACAGGCCGGCTGGCACCCCTGGTTCCTGCGGGACCTCGGCAGCGGCAAGAACGTGGAGGTCGTTTTTGACGCGGCCTGGCAGGAGGAGCGGGGCGAGAACCACCTGCCGACCGGCCGCCGCATCCCGCCGCTGCCCGGTCCGTGGGACGACTGCTTCGGGATGCCGGACGGCGTCGATGTGACGCTCACCTGGCCGGAGCAGCTGGAGCTGACCGTGAAGAGCCGGGCCGAGTGGGTCGTGATCTACGACGAGCAGGCCGAGGCGGTCTGCGTGGAGCCGCAGTCCGGCCCGCCGAACGGGCTGAACACCGATCCCCGGTACGTCACCCCGATCGAACCGCTGGAGATCGCGTCGACCTGGAGCTGGCGCAGGCTCTGACCCGCCGCGGGCACGGGCTCCGCCGCGGGCACGGGCCCCGGGGTGCGCGCCTTAAGCTCGTAGCCATGACTGACGTACGTGCTGAGCTGCTCCAGCAGATCAAGGACAAGGCCGTGGTACACGGCAAGGTGACCCTCTCCTCGGGTCTTGAGGCCGACTGGTACATCGACCTGCGCCGCATCACGCTGGACGGCAAGGCCGCTCCGATGGTCGGTCAGGTCATGCTCGACACCACCGCCGAACTGGACTACGACTGCGTGGGCGGGCTGACGCTGGGCGCCGACCCGGTCGCCACCTCGATGCTGCACGCCTCCGCCGCGCGCGGGCAGGAGCTGGACGCGTTCGTCGTCCGCAAGGCGCAGAAGGCGCACGGGATGCAGCGCCGCATCGAGGGCACGGATGTGAAGGGCCGCCGCTGCCTGGTCGTCGAGGACACCTCGACGACCGGCGGTTCGCCGCTGACGGCGGTCGAGGCGGTGCGCGAGGCCGGTGGCGAGGTCGTCGCCGTCGCCACGATCGTGGAGCGGGGTGCGGCTCCGGCCATTGCCGAGGCCGGACTCCCGTACCTCCACGCCTACACGGTGGCGGATCTCGATCTGGCCTGATGTAGGGGTTGACCTGCGGTTTCTGTCGAGGGTGGGCTGTTTCACGTGAAACGGTCCGCCCTCGACGCATGTCGGCGGACCGCTCGTTCGTGTACCGGAGGAACGGGCCGGATGGAGCCGGAGCGAGAGTCTGGGAAGATGGGGACGACGATGACGTCGCCCCCAGGTCAGGGAACCAGCACGCACACCCGTATATCCCAAGGAGCGGACAGATGCCCATCGCAACCCCCGAGGTCTACGCCGAGATGCTCGACCGGGCGAAGGCAGGCAAGTTCGCCTACCCGGCCATCAATGTGACGTCGACCCAGACCCTGCACGCTGCACTGCGCGGCTTCGCGGAGGCGGAGAGCGACGGCATCGTCCAGATCTCCACCGGTGGGGCGGAGTTCCTGGGCGGCCAGTACAACAAGGACATGGTCTCGGGCGCCGTCGCCCTCGCCGAGTTCGCGCACATCGTCGCCGCCAAGTACGACATCTCGGTCGCGCTGCACACCGACCACTGCCCCAAGGACAAGCTGGACGGTTATGTACGTCCGCTGCTCGACATCTCCGCCGAGCGCGTCGCCAAGGGCCAGAACCCGCTGTTCCAGTCGCACATGTGGGACGGTTCGGCCGAGACTCTCGCCGACAACCTGGCCATCGGCCAGGAGCTGCTCGCCAAGGCCGCCGCCGCCAAGATCATTCTTGAGGTCGAGATCACCCCGACCGGCGGCGAGGAGGACGGCGTCACGCACGAGATCAACGACGAGCTGTACACGACCGTCGACGACGCGCTGCGCACCGCCGAGGCGCTCGGTCTGGGCGAGAAGGGCCGCTACCTGCTGGCCGCCTCCTTCGGCAACGTCCACGGCGTCTACAAGCCGGGCAACGTCGTGCTCCGCCCCGAGCTGCTGAAGGACCTCCAGGAGGGCGTCGCCGCCAAGTACGGCAAGGTGGCCGGCAGCCAGCCCTTCGACTTTGTCTTCCACGGCGGCTCCGGTTCCACCGAGCAGGAGATCATCACCGCGCTGGAGAACGGCGTCGTGAAGATGAACCTCGACACCGACACCCAGTACGCCTTCACCCGCCCGATCGTGGACCACGTGTTCCGCAACTACGACGGTGTGCTGAAGGTCGACGGCGAGGTCGGCAACAAGAAGGTCTACGACCCGCGCAGCTGGGGCAAGTCCGCCGAGGCGGGCATGGCCAAGCGCGTCACGGAGGCCTGCGCCAACCTGCGGTCCACCGGCACCCGGCTGAAGTAGCCGCCGGTACGAAGCGCGGCCGTGGGCCCGGTACCCCTCGGGGTGCCGGGCCCACGGCATGTCCGAGAGAAGATGTGAGGGATCCCTGTGAGTTCCAGTGCGCGCTATGACTTCGACACCGTCGTCGACCGCCGGGGCACCTGGTGTGTCCAGTGGGACGGGGTCGCGGACCGGTTCGGAGTGGACGGGCTGCTGCCGTTCACCATCTCCGACATGGACTTCCAGACCGCTCCACAGGTGCTGAGCGCGCTGCGGGCCCGGCTCGACCACGGGGTGTTCGGCTACACGGACTGGCAGCAGGACGACTTCCGCTCGGCGATAGCCCACTGGTACGCGACCCGGCACGGGACACGGATCGACACGGGGCAGTTGGTGTACGGGCCGTCCGTGCTCAACCAGCTCTCGCAACTGCTGCAGATGTGGACGGCCGAGGGCGAGGGCGTGGTGGTCCACACCCCGACGTACGACGGTTTCCGCAAGGCCATCACCGGGCTCGGGCGTGATCTGCGGGGCGTGCCGGTGGGGGACACGGCCGCGCTGGAACGTGAGCTCGCCCGCCCCGACAGCAAGGTCCTTCTCGTGTGCTCGCCCCACAATCCGACAGGCCGGGTGTGGACGGAGGCCGAACTGGGCGAGATGTCGTCGCTCGCCGCCCGGTACGGGGTCCCGGTGATCAGTGACGAGATCCATGCGGACTTCGTGCACGAGGGGCGGGTGCATGTGCCGTGGACGCGGGTCGGCGGCGAGGGGCGCTGGGCGCTGATCACCTCCGCGTCGAAGGCGTTCAACTTCCCCGCGCTGACCGGCTCGTACGGCCTGATCGGCGACCCGGCCGACCGGACGGAGTTCCTGCGCCGGATGGAGACGGCACAGGGGCTCGCCTCCCCGGCGGTGCTCTCACTGACCGCGCACATCGCGGCGTACCGGGAGGCCGGCTCGTGGCTGGACGAGGCCCGCGCGTACATCGCCGGGAACCTGGCGCTGGTCGCGGAACGGCTGAACGGGGCGTTCCCGGAACTGGAGTGGGAGCCGCCGCAGGCCGGCTACCTGGCCTGGATCGGTCTCCGTCCGGCGGGGGTCGACGACGACGAGGCGTTGCAGCGGGTGCTGATCGAGCGCGAGAAGGTCGCGGTGATGCCGGGGGCGGTGTACGGGGCGGAGGGCTTCGTGCGGCTGAACGTCGGGTGTCCGCGCTCCAAGGCCGAGGCGGGCGTGGAGGCGCTGATCCGGGGCGTACGGGCTGTGACGGGAAGGGCGTCGTAGGGCCGGGAGGCCGACCGCGGCCATCCTCGGCACCCCGTCCCGGCACCGGAACGGTACGGGGAAGCCGTCCGTCCGTCGCCCTGACCGGCTGACCGGCTGACCGGCTGACCGGCTGACCGACCGGCCGATCGGCTGACCGCACCCACGGAGCATTCCGGCCTCCCGAGGGCCCGTCCGATGGCCCTCCCGGTGAGGAACGGGGATGCTGCTCGTATGTCTGACGCAGAGACGGGAGCCATCCGCGTCGCTTCCCCGACCGGACGTTGGATCATCCTCACCACCGTCCTCGGCTCCAGCATGGCCCTGCTCGATTCCACCGTCGTCAACGTCGCCCTGCCCCGCATCGGCAAGGACCTGGGCACCGACCTGGCCGCCCTCCAGTGGACCGTCAACGCCTACATGCTGACGCTCGCCGGGCTGATCCTTCTCGGGGGCGCCCTCGGTGACCGGTACGGGCGGCGGCGGGTCTTCGTCGTCGGAGTCGTCTGGTTCGCCACCGCGTCCGTGCTGTGCGGCATCGCGCCGAACGCCGCCGTGCTGGTCGCCGCCCGCGCCCTCCAGGGCATCGGCGGGGCTCTCCTCACGCCCGGTTCGCTGGCACTGATCCAGGCGAGCTTCCATCCGGACGACCGGGCCCGCGCGGTCGGACTGTGGTCGGGGCTCGGCGGGGTCGGCGCCGCCATCGGGCCGTTCGTCGGCGGCTGGCTCGTCGACGGGCCCGGCTGGCGATGGATCTTCCTGCTCAACGTGCCGCTCGCCGCGGTCTGCCTGCCGGTGGCGCTGCGCCACGTACCGGAATCGCGTGACCCCGATGCACACGGGCGCTTCGACGTGCTGGGCGCCGTGCTCGGCGCGCTCGCCCTCGCGCTGGTGACCTACGCGCTGATCGAGGCACCGCGACAGGGCGCGTCCGGCGTGGTGATCGGGGCGGCCGTGGGCGGGATCGTCCTCGGGGCGGTGTTCGTGCAGGTGGAGCGGCGGCGGGCGGACCCCATGCTGCCGCCCTCGGTGTTCGCGTCCCGGCAGTTCACCGTCGTCAACATCATCACCCTCTGTGTGTACGCGGCGCTCGGCGGCTACTTCTTCCTCTCGGCGATCCAGCTCCAGGTCGTGGCCGGGTACTCGGCCCTCGGCGCCGGCACGGCCCTGCTGCCCACGACCGTGCTGATGCTGCTGTTCTCCGCCTCCTCGGGCGAACTGGGGCAGCGCATCGGGCCCCGTATCCCGCTCACCGTCGGCCCACTGGTCGCCGCCGCCGGAATGCTGCTGATGCTGCGGGTCGGGCCGGGGTCGAACTCCGTCTCCGGCTACTTCACCGACGTGCTCCCCGCCGTCGGTGTGATCGGCGTCGGACTCGTCACCGTGGTGGCACCGCTCACCGCGACCGTCCTGGCCTCCGTGGACACGGCACGGGCCGGCCTCGCCAGCGGGATCAACAACGCGGCTGCCCGCGCCGCCGGGCTGATCGCGGTGGCCGCGCTGCCGCTGCTCGCCGGAATGGGCCCGGAGGCCTACCGGAACGCCGACGAGTTCGCCGTGACGTTCCGGCGGGCCATGCCGATGTGTGCCGGGCTGCTCGTGCTGGGCGCGGTGATCGCCTGGGCGACTGTAAGGAAGCCTGCCGTGGCGCCGGACGAGAAGAGGAGGACGCGACCCGAGTGCACGGTGCACTGCGGCGTCGTCGCCCCACCTCTGGAGCCCGAGCACGAGGACGTGGAGACGCCGGGCGCGAACCGGCCCTCCGAGCGGCGGCCCGGCACCGCCGGCGCGGACTGAACCCCGTGGAGTGTGCGAACGCCTCCGACGTGGGCTGAACCTCATGGGGTGTGTGAACGTCTCGGGCGTGGGCTGGGCCTCGTGGGGTGTGTGAACGTCTCTGGCGTGGGCTGAACCTCATGGAGCGTTCGAACGCCCCCCGGCGCGAACTGTCTCCCCGGGGTGGCGGCCGGGTACCCCGGCGCGCATGTGCCAGGCACACTTGAACCCATGTCGATCCACGAGAACCTGCTCGGGGGGCCTCCCCCGACCCACCTGCCCGACGACCCGGAGCCGCGCGAGCTGCTCGCCAACGGCACGGCCCCCGCCGATGTCGCAGCGAAGTACCCGACCTCCTCCCTGGCCTGGGCGCAGCTCGCCGACGAGGCGTTCGAGGGCGGCCGCGTCGTCGAGTCGTACGCCTACGCCCGCACCGGCTATCACCGCGGCCTCGACGCGCTGCGCAGGGCCGGCTGGAAGGGCCACGGCCCCGTACCGTTCGAGCACGAGCCGAACCGCGGTTTCCTGCGCGCCCTGCACGCCCTCGCGCGGGCCGCCCAGGCGATCGGCGAGCAGGAGGAGTACGAGCGCTGCTCGACGTTCCTGCGCGACTCCTCGCCGACCGCCGCCGAGACCCTCGGCTAGTGCGGGACAGCCCTTAGGGTCCTCCATTCGGATCAGGCCGGATCAGCGAGCCCGGGCCCGGTGCCAGGACACTCGGGCCCGGCCCGATCCGGACGAGAGGCCTTGTCCGTACACGTACGCCTTGTGATGTTCCGGACCCCGCGGACGGGCTTACCTCCGCGGGGTCTGCGCGTCCGCACGGCCTCCGTCTAGGATGCGGACAGGGGACCGGAGCTCCACCACCTCACGGAAGGGGCGGACCGCTACCCGGAAGCTCGTGTCGAGGAGACAGTAATGTCGACGATCCACCCCGACCCCGAAGCCACCGGTGCGCAGACCCCGCACCTCGACTTCGCGGGAACGACTCCGTACGAGGACTACGTCCAGGCGGACGTCCTGACTCACCTCCAGCACCCTCGCTCCGACGACCCGGGCGAAATGGTCTTCCTGGTCACGACCCAGGTCATGGAGCTGTGGTTCACCGTCATCGTCCACGAGTGGGAGACCGCCGCGCACGCGCTGCGCGAGGACCGGACGACCGTCGCACGCGACGCGCTCAAGCGCTCCGTGCGGGAGCTGGAGGCGCTCAACGCCTCCTGGACGCCGCTCGCCCAGCTCACCCCCGCCCAGTTCAACTCCTACCGCGCCGCCCTCGGTGAGGGCTCCGGTTTCCAGTCGGCGATGTACCGCCGGATGGAGTTCCTGCTCGGCGACAAGTCGGCGTCGATGCTCGTGCCGCACCGGGGCGCGCCCCGCGTCCACGCCGAGCTGGAGAAGGCGCTCGGCGAACCGGGCCTGTACGACGAGACGCTCGCCCTGCTCGCCCGGCGCGGGTACGCCGTACCGCAGGCCGTGCTCGGCCGGGACCTGACGCAGAAGTACGAGCCGTCCCCCGAGGTCGAGGCCGTCTGGACGGAGATCTACGCCAACCCCGACCAGCACGACGAGCTGGTCCGGCTCGGCGAGGCGCTGACCGACGTCGGCGAACTGGTGTGGCGCTGGCGCAACGACCATCTCGTCGCCACCCGGCGCGCGATGGGCTCGAAGACCGGGACCGGCGGCTCCGCCGGGGTCGCGTGGCTGGAGAAGCGGGCCACGAAGGACGTGTTCCCCGAGCTCTGGACGGCGCGCAGCCATGTCTGAGACCTTCACCGCGCGTGCCGCGGCCCTCGATGCCGCCGACTCCCTCGCCGATCTGCGCAAGCTGTTCACCCTCGACGACACCGTCTACCTCGACGGCAACTCGCTGGGCGCGCTGCCCGCCCACGTACCCGCCCGGGTGCAGGAGGTCCTCACCCGCGAATGGGGCGAGCTGCGCATCCGGTCCTGGGACGAGAGCGGCTGGTGGACCGCGCCCGAGCGGATCGGCGACCGGATCGCCCCGCTCGTCGGGGCCGCCGCGGGTCAGCTCGTCGTCGGCGACTCGACGAGCGTGAACGTCTTCAAGGCCGTCGTCGCCGCGAGCCGGCTGGCGCCGGAAGGACGCGACGAGATCCTCGTCGACGCGACGACCTTTCCCACGGACGGGTACATCGCCGCGTCGGCGGCCCGGATGACCGGCCACCGGCTCGTCCCGGTCGCGCCCGCCGAGGTGCCGGACGCCCTCGGACCGCGTACCGCGGCCGTCCTGCTCAACCATGTCGACTTCCGCACCGGCAGGCTCCACGACCTGCCCGGACTCACCGCCGCCGTGCACGCGGCGGGCGGGCTCGCGGTCTGGGACCTGTGCCACAGCGCGGGCGCCCTGCCCGTCGGACTCGACGCGCACGGCGTGGACCTGGCGGTCGGCTGCACGTACAAGTACCTGAACGGCGGTCCCGGTTCGCCCGCCTATCTCTACGTCGCCGAGCGCCACCAGGCGGCCTTCGACTCGCCCCTGCCGGGGTGGACGTCGCACGCCGACCCGTTCGGCATGACACCGGGGTACGTCCCGGCGGACGGTGCGGTACGCGGCCGGGTCGGTACCCCGGACATCCTCTCCATGCTGGCGCTCGAAGCGTCGCTGGACGTGTGGAACGGGGTGTCGATCGAGGCGGTACGCGCCAAGTCCCTGGCACTGACGGACTTCTTCCTGGAATGCGTCGACGCGTACGCGCCCGAGGGCCGGGTCACCTCCCTCACCCCGGACGCGCACGCGGAGCGGGGCAGCCAGGTCGCGCTGCGGTGCGCGGACGCGGAGCCGGTGATGAGCGCGCTCATCAGGCGCGGCGTCGTAGGTGACCTGCGGCGGCCGGACGTGCTGCGGTTCGGGTTCACACCGTTGTACGTGGGGTTCGCCGACGTGGAGCGCGCGGCGCGGGTGCTGGGCGAGGTGCTGGCGAACAGGGCCTGAGGCTGCGGCGGGCCGGGAGCCGGCGGGGTGGGCGCCGAGTTCGACGACGTCGACCCGGTGGCCTGCTCCGGGGACAGCCTCCTGGCGGGTTCGTGCGGTGGGGCCGCGGGGCAGGTGGGCGGAGCCGGTTCCGGTGGTCCGCCGCCGGTACCGGCGGCCCTCCGTACTGGTACCGTCCCCGCAGGTCAGCCCAGTTGGGCTCAGTGACAGGACGGTTGGAGCAGCATGTCGGATTCTGCCGCGCGTGATCGTGACGCAGCCGAGACCGAGTCGGCCCTCTCTCATCCACCGGTCGCCCCCGATGCGTCCGCCGCCTACGGCGACCACCCCGACCAACTGATCGACTTCTTCGCCCCGCGCGACGGCCGGAGCGGTGCGCCGGTCGCGGTCGTCCTGCACGGCGGGGCATGGCGGGCGCCGTACGACCGGCAGCATGTGTCGCCGTTCGCGGACTTTCTGGCCCGGCGCGGTTTCGCCGTCGCCAGCGTCGAGTACCGGTGCGGCAGCGAGATCCCGCAGCAACGGGGTTCCGGTCCGGTCGCGGGTCGTTGGCCGGAGACCTTCGACGATGTCGCCGCGGCGATGGACGCGCTGCCGGCCCTGCTGGCGCGGGAGCTTCCGGACGCCGACGCCCGGCGGATCGTCGTCGCCGGGCACTCCGCCGGCGGGCAGCTCGCCCTGTGGGCAGCCGCCCGGCACGTACTGCCCGAGGGCTCGCCGTGGCGGCTGCCCGCACCGGCGCCGCTGCGGGGCGTCGTGGCCCTTGCGCCGATCGCCGACTTCGCCACGGCCGTCGAGCTGAACGTGTGCTCGGGGGCGGTCGGTCAATTCCTCGGTGGAGAAGCGGACTTCGAGGAACGCTCCGCACACGCCGACCCGGCCGTGCTGCTGCCCACCGGGATCGCGACGACGGTGGTGCAGGGCACCACCGACCTCGATGTGCCGCAGGCGGTCTCGGAGGCGTTCGTCGACGCGGCGGCGAAGGCGGGGGAGACGGTGGGGCTGACCCTGCTGCCCGACGTCGGCCACTACCCGTTGATCGACCCGTCGACCGACGCGTGCGCGGTGGTGGCGGAGGAGCTGGCCCAGCTGGCCTGGTGAGCGGGGCCCGACGGCGGTCCGGCCGCCGTAGTACTTGCGACGGACGGCACAGGATCCGTATCACTGCTGACGACCCGGGCGGGGCTCGGCCCCTACCTTGGAAACGTGACCGAGACCAAGAGCAGAAGCCCTGAGTTCCGACTGGCCGCGGGGGCGCTGGGCGGCCTTCGGCAGGACCTTTTCCACGATGCCTTCGCCTACCGCCCGCTGAACCGGATGCGGACCGACGGGCTGCTGCTGCGGCAGCTGTCGGAGCGGATGCGTGCGCGGATCGCGTGGACACCCCACGCGCTGGTCGGCGCAGCCGCGCTGTTCGTGGCCCTCATGGGCCTCGCCTCGGCGGACTCCCTCGCTTTCCGTTTCGCGGTCGATGTCGTCCCGCTCGTGCTGGTCCCGGCGGCCACCGTACTGATGACGCTGGTCAGGCCGGTCGGCGCGTTCTGGATATCGCTGGCTCTCACTCCGTTCGCGGCAATCGCCAGCGGTGGTGGCTGGCCCTGGGCGCCCAGCACCTTTCTCTCGCATCTGACGGTGCTGGTCGTGGTCGCGGCCCGGACGCGGCCCCGTACCGCCGCCTGGATGTGGGGCTTCACCGTGCTGCTCGGCACCGTGATGGACAATGTCGGCGGCTGGCACCCCTCCTCCACCACCTCCGCCTTCGCCCTGGTCTCCGCGTTCGCGCTGCTGGTGGTGACCGTGGTGCAGATCCGTCGCGACGCGGAGCGCGAGGTGACCGTGCAGCGCACCGTGACCGCCGTCGAACGCGACCGGCGCACACTGCTTGAGGAGCGCACCACCATCGCCCGGGAGCTGCACGACGTGGTCGCCCACCACATGTCGGTCGTCGCGATCCAGGCCGAGGCCGCCCCGTACCGGGTGGAGAACCCGCCGCCCGAGCTGGAGCAGGCCTTCGCCACGATCCGGGAGAACGCGGTCGCGGCCCTCACCGAACTGCGCCGGGTCCTCGGTGTCGTACGGGCCGAGGACCAGCAGGTGCCCGACGCCCCGCAGCCCACCCTCGCCCAGCTCGACGGGCTCCTCGCCAATGTGCGCGAGGCGGGTCTGGAGGCGGAGAAGACGGTCACCGGCGCGGTACGTGAACTGCCGCAGGGCGTCGAGCTGTCGGCGTACCGGATCATTCAGGAAGCCCTCAGCAACACGCTGCGGCACGCACCGGGTGCCACGGCCAAGGTGGAGCTCGGCTATGTGCTGGGGGGACTCGGCCTGCGCGTCGTCAACGGGCCGCCGACCGGTCAGGTGAAGCCCTCGCCGGGCGCCGGTCACGGGATCACCGGGATGCGGGAGCGGGTCGCGATGCTGGACGGCGACATGACGGCCGTGGCGACGGCGGAGGGCGGCTACGAGATCACGGCCTTCATCCCGGTCCAGCTCGCCGACGAGCCGCACGAGCCGCACGAGTCGCACGAGCCGCATGGCAAGACGGACGAGCCGTACGGGACGCACGGCAAGACGGACGAGCCGTACGGGACGGATGAGCTGTACGGGATGGACGAGTCGTACGGGACGGGGCAGAGGCAGGGGACTCGGCTGGAGAAGCGCGAGATCCGGCTGGAGAAGAGGGAAGAGGCGGAAAAGGCGGAGAGAGTATGACGGGCATGACCACCTCCACGTCCACCCCCACCACTCCGCCCATCCGGGTGCTGATCGTCGACGACCAGATGATGGTCCGCGAGGGCTTCTCGGTGCTGCTCAACGCCATGCCGGGGATCGAGGTCGTCGGCGAGGCCGTCGACGGCCGACAGGCCATCGCGCAGACCGCGGCGCTGCGTCCCGATGTGGTGCTGATGGACATCCGGATGCCGGAGCTCAACGGCATCGAGGCCACCCGCGAGATCGTCGCCGCCGACGCGGACGCCAAGGTGCTCGTGCTGACCACCTTCGATCTCGACGAGTACGTGTACCAGGCGTTGCGCGCCGGGGCGTCGGGCTTCCTCCTCAAGGACGCCTCCGCCCGCCAGCTCGCCGACGGGGTACGGGTGGTCGCCTCCGGCGAGGCGCTGCTCGCCCCGACCGTCACGAAGCGGCTGATCAACGAGTTCTCGAAGCTCGTCGAGGCCCCGCGCCCGCCGGCCCTCGCCCGGATCGGCGACCTCACGGAGCGCGAGACGGAGGTGCTCGTCCTCATCGCGCAGGGGCGGTCCAACTCGGAGATCGCCTCGCGTCTGGTGGTCGCCGAGTCCACCATCAAGACACATGTGAGCCGCATCCTGGTGAAGCTGGGACTGCGCGACCGTACCCAGGCGGCCGTCTTCGCGTACGAGGCCCGGCTGGTCACGCCTTCCTGAGGGGGCTGAGGGCGTGGGGGCCTGAGCGGCCTTGTGGGGCGCGGGGGCCTCAGGGGTTTCGGGGGCCCCGGGCCTGGTGGGCGCTCGGGGAAAGGCCCGGGAGAGACCGGGAAGGCTCCCCGGGAGAGGCCCCGGGGAGGCCGGGGAAGGGCCCGCGGGAGGCCGGGGAAGGGCCCGGGAGAGGCCCGGGTGGGTGGTCGGCGGGCGGTGGGGCCGGTTAGCGTCCGCATATGCACCCGTCTCCCCGTTCCGCGGCCGATGCCCCCTTCGGATCGTTCGACCCCTGGTCCCCGGCGTTCGTCGCCGACCCGTACCCCGCCTACGCCGCGCTGCGTGCCGCCGGCCGGGTGCATTACTTCGAGCCGACCGACCAGTGGCTCGTTCCGCACCACGCCGATGTGTCCGCGCTGCTGCGCGACCGCCGCCTGGGCCGTACGTACCTGCACCGTTTCACCCACGAGGAGTTCGGCCGTACACCGCCGCCCGCCGAGCACGAGCCCTTCCACACCCTGAACGGGCAGGGACTCCTCGACCTGGAGGCGCCCGACCACACCCGGATCCGGCGCCTGGTCTCGAAGGCGTTCACCCCGCGTACGGTCGAGCAACTCGTCCCGACCGTGCAGCGGCTGGCCGCAGAGCTGGTGGACTCCTTCGTGGCGGCGGGCGGCGGCGATCTGCTCAAGGCGGTCGCCGAACCGCTGCCCGTGGCCGTCATCGCCGAAATGCTCGGCATCCCGGAGTCCGACCGTGCTCCGCTGCGGCCCTGGTCGGCGGCGATCTGCGGAATGTTTGAACTGAACCCGTCCGACGACACCGCCCGTGCCGCCGTGCGCGCCTCGCTCGAATTCTCCGCGTATCTGCGCGAGCTGATCGAGGAGCGGCGGAAGAACCCCGGTACGGATCTGATCTCCGCGCTCATCGCCGCCCATGACGAGGGGGAGCGGCTGAGCGAGCAGGAGATGATCTCCACCTGCGTCCTGCTGCTCAACGCGGGCCACGAGGCGACCGTCAACACCACGGTGAACGGCTGGTGGACCCTGCTGCGTCACCCCGAGCAGCTGGCCGCCCTGCGCGCCGACCACGGCCTGCTGCCGAGCGCGGTCGAGGAGCTGATGCGGTACGACACTCCGTTGCAGATGTTCGAGCGCTGGGTGCTCGACGACATCGAGATCGACGGCACGGTCATTCCGCGTGGTTCCGAGGTGGCCCTGCTCTTCGGTTCCGCCAACCGTGACCCGGCCCGCTTCCCGGCTCCGGACACCCTGGACCTCTCCCGCCGGGAGAACCCGCACATCACCTTCGGCGCGGGCATCCACTTCTGCCTGGGCGCCCCGCTGGCCCGGGTCGAACTGGCCGCCTCCTTCGGCGAGCTGCTGCGCCGCGCCCCGAACCTGCGACTGGCGG
The DNA here is from genome assembly GCF_055584025.1 of Streptomyces sp. NPDC104309. Lineage (NCBI taxonomy): Bacteria > Bacillati > Actinomycetota > Actinomycetes > Kitasatosporales > Streptomycetaceae > Streptomyces > Streptomyces sp. NPDC104309. The sequence continues at coordinate 52,562 of NZ_JBVJMV010000039.1, forward strand.
CCGAGCCCGAGTGGAACCCGGGTTATGTGATCAGGGGCCTGAAGGAACTCCGCGTCGAGCTGTGACGGTGGCTGTGACCGGGGCTGTGACGGGACGAGCGGGCGGACGGGCCGGGGCTCAGCACTCCGGCCCGCAGCCCATCGTCGGCACGTCCAGCACGTCGAACGCCGCCCCGAAGCCGGCCAGGGCCGCGAGGAGCACCGCCGCCCCGAGGGCCGGGCGCCACTTGCCCTGAACGAGGGCGAAGAGGGTGAGCCCGGCCGCGATGCCGCCGAGGGTCATGACCGGCAGCCCGAGCCAGAGCACGTTCCACTCCGTCGCGCCCTCGAAGCCGCCGAAGATGCCGCGCCTGCCGTACGGGGCCCAGGCGAGCATCCCGGCGGCTCCACCGGCGGCGGCGACCACGCATCCGGCGACCCCGCGGATGGCTTCGCGTCGGTTGTCCATGATCTGGGGGACGCGTGGGCGCCATGGGGAGGTTGCACCCCGCGGCAGCCCCGCCGCGCCACAGCCCCGCCGCGCCACAGCCTCGCCGCGCCACAGCCCCGCCGCGCCACAGCCCCGCCGCGCCACAGCGCCGCAGCCTCGCAGCGCCCACGCCCCACCGTCAGGTCAGGACATCGCGTCGCCGCAAGGCCCCCATCCCGGCCCCCACCAGCACCACCGCAGCCGCGGTGAGCGCCAGCACCGGGCCCCACTCCATCCCCGTGCCTCCCGGCAGCTTCGGCAGGTGCGTGAACGGTGACACGTCCATCACCGGCTGCGGCAGATCGATCGCGGGCCCGATCCACCCCAGCGCCAGGCAGATCCCGGCCACGCCCCATGACGCCATCGCCGCCTTCGGGAGCGCCCCGTACAGCAGGACCGCCGCCCCGCCGAGCAGCCAGACCGCCGGCAGCTGCACCAGCGACGCACCCAGCACGGCCGGGAGTTCGTGTCCGTAACCGGCGGCCAGGCCGAGGCCACCGACCGTCATGATCAGGGCCGCGCCACCGAACGCGATGACCAGATGACTGGCCGCCCACCCGATCCGGCTCACCCCGCCCGCCAGCACCGGTTCGGCACGCCCGGCGGTCTCCTCGCCGTGCAGCCGCAGCACCGACGCGACGATGTACAGCGCCGCGACCATCCCGAGCATGGAGACCATCGCCGCGAGGAACGCGTCGGTCAGCCCGGCCTGTCCGCCCATCCGCTCGAAGATCTCCCGCGTCTTCGCGTTGTCGCCGACGAGGTCCGCCGCCCCGCCGGTCAGTCCGCCGAAGACGACACCGACCGCGGCGAAGGACAGCGTCCACCCGGCCAGCGCACCGCGCTGGAGCCGCAACGCGAGACCGAACGCCGTGGAGATCCGCCCCTGCGCGGGTCCGGGCCGGGCCGCCAGGAAACTCATGCCGACATCACGCCGCCCCGCCAAGGCGTATGCGAGGGCCGCCTGGATCGCGACGGCGCCCGCGATGAGGAGCAGCACCCACCAGCGCTCGTCGCCGTACGCGCGCACGTTCTCCGCCCAGCCGATGGGGGAGAGCCAGGTCAGTAGGGACGAGCCGTCGTCCGTCGCCGAGTCGCCCGCCGCCTTCAGTACGAACGCGGCACCGATCACCGCCGCTGTGATGCCCTTCGCGAGCCGGGCGCTCTCGGTGAACTGGGCAGCGATCGCGGCTGTGCAGGCGAACAGCAGGCCGATCCCGGCGACCGCCAGGGCGAGCGCCACCGCTCCGGCGCCGCCCGCGCCGGAGCCGGCCGTACCGGCGACGATCATCAGCGCCAGCGCCGCGTTGGCGATCAGCGCGGCGAGGAGTGCGGAGGTCAGCGGGGCGCGGCGCCCCACCACGGCGGAGGAGAGCATCTCCTGACGGCCGGTCTCTTCCTCCTCCCTGGTGTGCCGGATGACGACGACCAGACTCATCACGGCCGCCAGCGCCCCGCCGAAGCCGGCCATCCGCCAGCTGACGAGCCCGCCGATGGAGTCGTCGAAGACCGGCCCGTACAACGCCCGGATCGAACTGTTGCCGTTCATCGACGCGGCGAGTTCGGCGCGCTGGGCGGCGGTGTCGTACAGCGAGGCGAAGGATTTGCCGACGGAGGAGAAGGAGGCGCCGAGCACGAGCATCCAGATCGTCATCATGATCCGGTCGCGCCGCAGCGCGAGCCTCAGCAGGGTCCAGGTGCCGGCGAGCTGACCTGCTCCGGATCCGGTCCCGGCCCCGGCCCGGCGTCCCGCACCGGCCGGTGCGGTGGTGGTCATGGCAGTCATCGCGCCGCCACCCCCGCACCCTCGCCGCTGTCCGCCGTGCCCGTCGTATCTGTTGCGTCGGGCGCGTAGTGGCGGAGGAAGAGCTCCTCCAGCGTGGGCGGGGTGCTGGTCAGTGTCCGTACCCCCGATGTTGAGAGCGACTTGAGGACCGCGTCCAGCTTGTCCGTGTCGACCCGGAGCGTGACCCGCAGGCCCTGGACGTCGAGGTCGTGGACGCCGGGCAACTGCGCGAGCCCGTCGGGAGCACCGGCCAGCTCGGCGGTGATGTTCGTGCGGGTCAGATGACGCATGTCCGCCAGCGATCCCGTCTCCACCGTCCGCCCCTGGCGGATGATGCTGACCCGGTCGCAGAGCGATTCGACCTCGCTGAGGATGTGGCTGGACAGCAGGATCGTCCGCCCGCGCGCACGCTCCTCGGCGACGCAGCCCTGGAAGACCTCCTCCATCAGCGGATCGAGCCCGCTCGTCGGCTCGTCGAGGATCAGCAGGTCCACGTCCGAGGCGAACGCGGCGACGAGGGCGACCTTCTGCCGGTTGCCCTTGGAGTACGTACGCCCCTTCTTGGTCGGGTCCAGCTCGAACCGTTCGACAAGATCGGCACGCCGGGTCCGGTCGAGGCCGCCGCGCAGCCGCCCGTACAGATCGATCACCTCGCCGCCGGAGAGGTTGCGCCACAACGTGACGTCACCCGGGACGTACGCCACCCGCCGGTGGAGCTCGACCGCGTCGTGCCACGGGTCGCGGCCGAGCAGCTGGGCGGCGCCGGAGTCGGCCCGCAGCAGCCCCAGCAGCACCCGGATGGTGGTGGACTTCCCGGAGCCGTTGGGCCCGAGGAAGCCATGGACCTCACCGGTTTCGACCGTGAGGTCGAGGCCGTCCAGCGCATGCGTCCGACCGAACGATTTGTGCAGCCCGGCCGCCGTGATTGCCTTCGTCATGTTTTCGAAGGTACGCTACGTTCATAAATTTGTGAAGTTAAGGAAGCGTATAAAGTTGGGGTGCGGGCGGGGGCCGGGGAACCAGGGGAGATGATCGGGTCATGACCAGCGAAACCGAGCAGAACACGCGTGGCGAGCGCGACGAGCAGGCCGTGTCGCGGTTCGTGGAGCGGTTCGCGTCCGACATGACGGAGGCGGGGATGCAGCGGATGGCCTCCCGCGTCTTCGCCGCGCTCCTCGCGGACGACGACGGGTCGATGACCTCAGCCGAGCTCGCCATGGCATTGCAGATCAGCCCGGCGGCCGTGTCCGGCGCGATCAATTACCTCACGCAGGTCAGCATGGTCGGCCGCGAGCGCGATCCGGGCTCGCGCCGGGATCGCTACCGGCTGCACAACGAGGTCTGGTACACCACCTTCGCCCAGCGCGACCGGGTGCTCACCCGCTGGGAGAACACTCTCAAGGACGGCGCCCGCACCTTGGGCGAGCACACCCCGGCCGGCGCCCGGCTCGCCGAGACCGTGGCGTTCTTCGAGTTTCTGCAGTCGGAGCTGGTCGGCATGATGGACCGCTGGCGCGAGCACCGCAAAACACTCGACCTCCCGGTGGCCGACGAGTACGGGGAACAGCGCGCGGGCGCCTGACGAGGTGCGGGCCGGTGCCCGTCACACCGGGCCGGGGACCAGCTCCGCCAGGACGTCGAGGGCACCGGGGTCGGAGGGGTCGATGTCCTCGTACAGGCCCTTCGGCCAGTACGGGCGCCCCTCGATCCAGGCGACGACCAACGGCTGCCCGTCGAGCCGGCCGCGCAGTTCCGCGGTGCCGGTCGGCGCGGGCAGCCCGGCCCAGGGGTGCTTGTCCGGCCCGGGTGGCAGGAGCCGCAGCAGCCCCTCCGGCAGAGGGTCGTCGACCTTCTCGGCCGCCTCTGCGCCCGTCCCGGCGCCCGTCTCTCCGGCCACCCCTTCGGCAGGGAAGAGCACGAGCACGGGCCCGGCGGTCGCGCTGGACACGTCGTACAGCAGGGCGTATCGCAGGGTCCGGGTTTCGGGAGCGACCACTGCACGGGCCATCCGGCGCGCGAGCGGGATGCCGGAGCCGATCGTCCGCCAGGCGAAGAAGAGCCCCAGGACCCCGCTCAGCTCGGCCAGCCCCCGGAGCAGTTCCGGCACGATGTTGGCGCCCAGGACCCAGCACAGTACGGCGATGGCGCTCGCGTACCCCAGGAGCCACAGGGGCTCCGCGGTTCCGGCGACGTACCGCAGCATGGGCACCCGCCACCAGATCACCTTCTGCCCCAACCGCACATCGCCCACTGCCCGCGGCTCCACCGGGTCCGGGCCCCGCAGCCCGGCCTGTCGTTCCGCCACGGCGGCGAACGCGGTGTAGGTGGCGGGCGCGGGCTGCGCGGACTTCGTGCCGGGTCGGTCGTCCGGTCCGGCGTCGGGGTCTGTACGTGTCGATGGCTGGTCGTCGGGTCCGGCGTCCGGGTCTGTACGCACCCACGGCCGGTCGTCGGGTCCGGCGTCCGGGTCTGTACGCACCCACGGCCGGTCGTCGGGTCCGGCGTCCGGGTCTGTACGCACCCACGACCGGTCGTCCGGTCCGGTGCTCGGTTCCGTACGCACCCACGGCCGGTCGGGCAGTGCGTACGCCGGCGGCCTCCCGCCCTGCGGCCTTCGCCCCCGTACGGCGACCAGCCGGACCGCACCGCCGACGACGCCGACCGCGAGGAGCGCCAGCCCACTGAACCCGACGCCGTCCGTCACGGTGAAAGCCGGGGTGCCACGCAGCTCCGCGTCGTACAGATCGCCCTTGAACGGCGGGTACGAGACGACGAAGCCGCTCTCGTAGCCCTCGACGGAGCCCCGGTACGGGGCGCAGTGGAACGGCCCCGTACGCGTCCGCCCTCCGTAGGGGTCGGTCCACCGGACGACGCAGCGGCCGTCACCGAGCTCACCGATCACCGTCAGGTCGACCCGCGGGTCGTCGTCGGACGCCACCGACCAGCCGGTGGCGAGCGCCACCAGGAGGCAGCCGGCGACGGACACCCAGCGGAAGATCCCCCGCCACCAGGGGCGCCGCCTCCGCGTCTCCATCGCCGGGGCCGCCACCATCGGCGCCCCGACCACGGCCGCAACCTCCGGCGCGGTCTGCGGCCCACGCGGGGCCGGGCGCGTGCCCAGGCCGCTGACCTGCGGATGGGCCGCGATCGAGCGCGACCGACGGCCTCGTACCGGTCTGGCCCAGATCAGTTCCGTACCGCCCGGTGGAGACAGCACACCCCCTGTACGGGCATCGCCGCACCACCACAGCACCCCGCCAGGTCCGTTCAGCAGGTGGAAGCGCCACTGAGCGGTGGACGGTGCCAGCGGAAGCAGCTCACCCGGTTCCGGTCCGCCCAGCACCACGACAGCCCCGCTGCTGCCACGTTGCAGGGCGACCGAGGTGTGGGCCACCCACGGCCCGGCGCCGAGCACCCGGCGCATCCGCCGTGCCCGGTGCCTCACCACGGCCCCGCCCACCAGCAGCGCCCCGCCCAGCCCGCCGAACGCCGGAAACATGGACCACCCGACGATGAACACCGCGCAGAACACCGCCGAGCACAACCCCGCCGCGCCGCCACCGAACAAGCGCCAGGCCGAGGCCCGGTACCGCTCCAACGCGTCCGCCGTCCCCGGCAGGTTCAGCGCGGCCGAGGCCTCCCGACCCGCCTCCGTGTCCACCCCAGGTCTGTCCGCATCACCTGAACTGTCCGACATCTCCAGCCCCACCCCTCCGCCCGGCCCGCTCGGAGGCTACCCCTCGCCCGTCGGCAGCATCAGCCCCCAGGCGCCCGCCCGTACCGTCCAGGTCCTCGTCCGGACCGGGCCGGCGACCTGTATGTCCGCCCGGTAGCGGAAGTCCGCGCCCGAGACCGTGACGGCCTTCGCCTCCGCCGTGACCGGTTCGGCCGCCGGAGGGCGGATCACCACCTCCGCGAGGCCCCCGTCGCCGCCCTGCGAGGTCACCGTGACCGACTCGACCGGGCGGTCCAGATCGTTCAGCAGGACGCCGTCCGCCTCCACCCGCAGCCGGTGCGTCTGCTGCGGGGCGGGCGGCGTCTGCGGGGTGGGGCGCACCAGCGTGCGGACCAGGGAGCGGCAGGTGTCCCAGACCGCCGTGACCCCCGTATGGGCGGCCACCGCGCCCGGCAGCGTGCTCAGGGCCGGGATGTGCAGCGCCCCCAGGACCACGCCGTCGCTGTCGTCGACCAGCAGGTCCAGTCTGCGCACCGCACCGTCCAGCGCGGTGCGCGCCGCCGCCACCGCGCCCAGCGGCACGCCGAGCGACCGGGCGAGTTCCAGCGCGGCCGAGGCGCCGACCGGGATCAGCGAGAGGGCGGCCTGGGCAGGCTCGCGCTCCCGGTGCAGCAGGGACACCGCCCGCCGCAGCGCCCGGTCGTCGCCGACCACCACCGGGCGCCGACCGCCCCGGCGGGACAAGGCCCGCGCGAACTCCTCGGGGCCGTCGGGCAGGCAGATCTTGGCGTGCGAACCGGCGCTCAGCACGTCCTTCGCGATACGGACGGACTCGCCGTCGGTCCGGCGGGCCACCGGGTCGATGACCACCAGCAGCTGGTGCGTACCGTCGCCGGGGGGCTGGGCAGCCGACACCTCGGTCCTTCCTCGGGTAGCATCTTGGTGCAAGAGCCCCTTGCGCTATTGCGCCAGGGGCTTCGTCTATTCCGGGGCAACCGGTTCGACGGTTCAGGCATTGCCGTACAACGACGTACGGCATGTACGACGTTTACGTACGCCCCCTGACCTTGGACATGCCCCGCCCGGAAGGGGTGTACGCCTGTGCCCGCACTTGTGCTGCTCGGTGCTCAGTGGGGTGACGAGGGCAAGGGAAAGGCCACCGACCTCCTCGGTGGATCCGTGGACTATGTGGTGCGCTACCAAGGCGGCAACAATGCCGGCCACACGGTGGTCGTCGGCGACCAGAAGTACGCACTTCATCTCCTCCCCTCCGGAATCCTTTCGCCGGGGTGCACCCCGGTCATCGGAAACGGTGTCGTCGTCGACCCGGCCGTCCTGCTCTCCGAGCTGAGTGGGCTGAACGACCGCGGCGTGGACACGTCCAAGCTGCTGATCAGCGGTAATGCCCATTTGATCACCCCGTACAACGTCACCGTCGACAAGGTGACGGAACGGTTCCTCGGGAAGCGCAAGATCGGCACGACCGGCCGCGGCATCGGCCCGACGTACGCCGACAAGATCAACCGTGTGGGCATCCGGGTCCAGGACCTCTACGACGAGTCGATCCTGGAGCAGAAGGTCGAGGCGGCCCTGGAGCAGAAGAACCAGCTCCTCGCCAAGGTCTTCAACCGGCGCGCCATCGAGTCCGGCAAGATCGTCGAGGAGATGCTCCAGTACGCGGAGCAGATCAAGCCCTACATCGCCGACACGACCCTTGTCCTGAACAACGCCATCGACGAGGGCAAGGTCGTCCTCTTCGAGGGCGGTCAGGGCACGCTGCTCGACGTCGACCACGGCACGTACCCCTTCGTCACCTCGTCGAACCCGACCGCGGGCGGCGCCTGCACCGGTTCCGGCGTGGGCCCGACGAAGATCAGCCGGGTCATCGGCATCCTCAAGGCGTACACCACCCGCGTCGGCGCGGGCCCGTTCCCGACGGAGCTGCTCGACGAGGACGGCGAGGCGCTGCGCCGGATCGGCGGCGAGCGTGGTGTCACCACCGGCCGTGACCGTCGCTGCGGCTGGTTCGACGCGGTGATCGCGCGGTACGCGACCCGGGTCAACGGTCTCACCGACTTCTTCCTCACCAAGCTGGACGTGCTGACCGGCTGGGAGCAGATCCCGGTGTGCGTCGCGTACGAGATCGACGGCAAGCGCGTCGAGGAACTCCCGTACAGCCAGACCGACTTCCACCACGCGAAGCCGGTCTACGAGATGCTGCCGGGCTGGTCCGAGGACATCACGAAGGCCAAGACCTTCGCCGATCTGCCGAAGAACGCGCAGGCGTACGTGAAGGCGCTGGAGGACATGTCCGGCGCCCCGATCTCCGCGATCGGTGTCGGCCCCGGCCGCACCGAGACGATCGAGATCAACTCCTTCCTGTAGGGAACACCGCAGCGGCGGCCGACAGGCATGAAGTGTCGGCCGCCGCTGCGCACCTGCCCCACGGGCTGGATGGTGTGACTAGTCTGTCCGCCATGAAGGAGACAGGATGCTGCTGAGATTCCGGGTGGCGAACGTCCGGTCCCTGCGCGACGAGCAGGAACTGTCGTTCGTCGTGCCCGACGGGAGCGAGAGGGAACACGCCGCAGCACGCGAACTAGTCCTCTCCGACGGCAACCGACTCCCTGTCCACACCGTTGTCGCCGTCTTCGGAGCCAACGCCTCCGGTAAGTCGAATGTGATCGCCGCGCTGAAGAACATGCGGCATGCGGTCCTGCGCTCCTACGCCGAATGGACGTCCTACGACGGCATCCCCCGTGACGAGTTCGCCCTGGACCCCAAGGCCGCGACGGAGACCTCCTTGTACGAGGCGGACTTCGTCCTTGACGATGGTGTCCGCTGGACGTACGGATTCGAGCTGGGCGCGCGGCGGGTCGAGGCGGAATGGCTCTACGCCTACCCCAAGGGCCGGCGACAGGTGTGGTTCGAGAGGGACGCCAGCCGTGAAAAGGACTTCGAATTCCCCGGCGAACGGCTCCACGACCGCACGCGTCTCGCCCGTACGACGCGGCCGGACGCCCTCCTTCTGACCCGCGCCGCCAACGACGGGCACGAACAACTCACGCCGATCTTCGACTGGTTCAAGAACAACCTCTGGGACGTCACCCCCGAGACCGAGCGCACTCAGCGCGAGGACTACACGGCCATGCAGCTGCTGCGGAGCGAGGATTTCCAGCGCAGGGCCGAGGAACTGCTGAAGGTGGCCGATCTCGGTATCGCGGGCGTGGAAGTCGAGCAGTCGTCGTCCGGACGACCCGTGGTACGGCTGATCCACGCGGGCGATGGTGAACGGACAGCGCTGGACTGGGCCTCGGAGTCCTGGGGCACACGCTCCTGGTTCGCGTTGATCGGTCCGCTCCTGCTCGCCCTCGACACCGGCGCGGTGCTGCTCATCGACGAGCTGGACGCCAGCCTGCACTCGCGCTTCGCAGCAGAGGTCGTACGTCTCTTCCAGGCCCCCTGGGTGAATCCGAAGGGTGCGCAGCTGATCTTCACCGGGCACGATCCCTCTCTGTTGCGGACACCGGGCGGCGGCCGGCTCCTGGAGCCGGGACAGCTGTGGCTCACCGAGAAGGACGAGCGTGGCGCGACGGAACTGTCGTCCGTCGCCGACTGGGATCCCACGGACGAGGAAGACCTGATGGCGTCGTATCTCGCGGGGTCCTTCGGCGCGGTGCCGAAGGTCTCCGAGGGCCAGATCGGGCGACGGCTGATGCGGACGGACGACTTGGCTCGGATGGAGGCGGAAGAGTTCTGATGGCGAGGCCAAGGGGAGGGGACAGCGTTTCCCGGAAGAAGGGCGGCGCGAAGGGCCGCAAGAACCGTGCCCGCCAGGTGTACATCTTCACCGAGGGCGAGGTCACCGAGCCCGAGTACATCGACATCATCGTGAAGAAGGGCACCCCGGCCACGCCGGGCCGCAGCGTCGATTACCACTTCGAGAACGAGAACGCCGTAGGCAAGCACCGCAAGCCGTACGCCATGGTCAAGGACGCCGTCCGCACCCTGCGCAAGGTCGAGCGGGAGGCCAGGGACGCCGGACTGAAGCAGGACGACGACTGGAACTGGCCCCAGGTGTGGGTGCTCTTCGACCGCGACGACCACCTGAACATCACCGAGGCCAGGCAGCTCGCGGACAAGGAAGGGGTCAAGATCGCCTACTCGCACCCCTGCTTCGAACTCTGGCGGCTCCTGCACTACACGAACTACACCAGCAGCTTCGGCGGTGTCTGCTCGGACGCCAACAGCCGCCTGCGGTCGCGCCCCGGCTTCGCGGCGACGTACGGACGGCAGGTACGCACCGTCTCCGAGCAGCAGTCGAAGCACATGCGCGAGGAACAGGTGCTGAGCGTCGACGGACAGCGTTACGCGTCCGCCAAAAAGTTCGCTCAGAAGATCAATGCCGCTCAGCGCCCGGTCAATCCCGAGAAGTGGGACCCGTACACCGATGTCTGGTGTTTCGTTGAGGACGGACTGCTCCTCAGCGGCTATTAGGCTGCATCGGGGTACGTCCTCAACCGGCCGGGCGGCCCACCGCCTGCTTCCGCCGCTTCTCCGCCAGCACAGCATCACACCATCTGGGAGTCCGTCCGTGGCCAAGCTCACGCTCGATCAACTGGAGCGTCACCTCTTCGCCGCGGCGGACATCCTGCGCGGCACCATGGACGCCGCCGAGTACCGCGACTTCCTGCTGGTGCTGCTGTTCCTGAAGCGGGTGAACGACGAGTTCGACGCCGCCCGTGACCGGATCATCGCCGAAGAGATGGCGCAGGGTGTGAGCCGGGAGGAGGCCGAGGAGGAGGCGGACGAGCCCAACCGCTACACGGCCGACAGGATCATGTACGTCCCTGCATTGGCACGCTGGGGACGGCTGGCCGGCGCGGTGGACGACGTGGCGACGAGCTACCTCCAGCCCGCGCTCGATGTCCTGGAGGGCCAGAAGGGCAACGAGGGGCTCCGCGGCCTCTTCGGGCATGTGAACTTCAACCGGATCGGCGGAGGCGGCGGCACCGGAACGTCGGCGGCCAAGCTCGCGGACAAGCGGCTCTCTGCGCTCATCGGCCATTTCGGGAGTCTGCGGCTGCGGGGTGAGGACTTCGAGTTCCCGGACGTCATCGGGGCCGCGTACGAGTACCTGCTGAAGGACTTCGCCGACTCGGCGGGCGCCAAGGGCGGCGAGTTCTACACCCCGCGTGCGGTCGTGCGGATGATGGTTGAGCTGGCACGCCCGCACGCCGGCCACCATGTGTACGACCCGTGCGTCGGCTCCGGCGGAATGCTCATCCACACCAAGGAGTACATCGAGGAGCACGGCGGCGACACCGAGGACCTGGCCTTGGCGGGGCAGGACGCCAACAACGGCTCCTGGGTCATGGCCACCATGAACATGCTGTTCCACGGCGCCAGCGACTTCGACCTGAAGATCGGCGACACGCTCACCAACCCGTTGCACTCCGACAAGTCGTACGACGTGGTGCTCAGCAACCCGCCCTTCTCCATGGACTACAGCGCGGACGACCTGCCCGACCTCGACGGCCGTATGAAGTACGGGTACACGTCGGAGAAGGGCAAGGCCGACCTGATGTTCCTCCAGCACATGCTGTACATGGTGGAGGGGCGGGGCGGCTCGGTCTTCACCGTGATGCCGCACGGCGTGCTGTTCCGCGGCGGCGCGGAGGGCGACATCCGGGCCCGGCTCATCGAGGACGACCTGCTGGAGGCCGTGATCGGCCTCCCGTCCAACATCTTCTACGGCACAGGCATCCCCGCCTGCGTGCTGGTGCTGCGGGCGAGGGGCCAGAAGCACCAGGACCGGCAGGACAAGGTCCTGTTCATCAACGCCGACCGCGAGTTCCACTCCGAGCGAGCACAGAACATTCTGCTGCCGGAGCATGTGGAAAAGATCGTCTCCACATTCCACGACGAGGTGGGCGACGGTACGGGCGTGCCACGGTTCGCCCGGTGGGTGGAGCGGGACGAGCTGAAGAGGAACGCGTACAACCTCAACATCCGCCGCTATGTGGACAACACCCCGCCGCCCGAGCCGCAGGACGTACGCGCGCACCTGACGGGCGGGGTGCCGAAGTCGGAGATCGTCGAGGCCGAGAAGGCGGAGGTGCTGGGTGCGTACCGGGTCGGTATCACGGACCTGTTCGCCGAGCGCACGCCCGATTCCGCGTACGTCGACTTCCTTCCTGAGGACGAGCGGCCGGACGCCGGGCGGCTGACCGCACTGGCCGAGGGCCGGGAGCGGGAGTTGTGGGAGGCGTTCGACAAGTGGTGGGCGGTGGAGACGGAACAGATCGCTTCTTTGGCTCCCTACAAGGATGACGACCGCACGGAGTTCGAGAAGCGGTCCCAGCTCGCCCGGCTGCGAGCCGACCTGATCGCCTCGTTCCGTGAGCTGCTGCTCGGCGTGGATCTGCTGGACCGGTACGCGCTCGCGGGAGCGGTCGCCGGGTGGTGGCAGGACGCCAGGAACGAACTCAAGGCACTGGCCGGCAACGGTTTCAAGGGCGTCGTCGAAGGCTGGGTCGACACGGTCGAAACGATGCTGGAACCGGAGCCCAACCCGTGGACCGGTGGCGCCCGCAAGCGGTCGGGCGCGGAGCGACGCCAGGCGTACGGTCACAAGGCCGTGGCCCGGATCGCCCCGGACTTCCTGCGCGAACTGGCCGAGGCGGACGAGCTCAAGGCCAAGCTGGACGTGAAGGTGAAGGCGGCCGAGGAGGCGGAGGCCGCGAGGGCCGCTGCGGCGGCGGGCGTTACGGAGGAGGGCGAGGGTGAGGCCTCTGAGGATGCTTCGGCTCTCGATCCGGCGGTGGCGGACGCGTTGCTCAGTGAGCCGGACCTGAAGAAGCTGAAGAAGGAACGGACGGCGGCAGGCAAGGCGGTGAAGGCGCTGGAGGAGGCGTTTTATCCGTTGGACGGGATGGGGGGCGTCGCGAAGGCCGCTGCCCTTGCCGCTGCCGGGAAGAAGAAGGCGAAGGCGGCGGAGTCCGACCCCGATGGGCAGACGACGCTGGACGTGACGGTCGCCGACGCCGCTGCAGACGAGGAGCGGCCCACGCCTCGTCTGCACCAGGTGCGCGACGCGCTGGACGAGGCGGGTGCGCGCGAGATCGTGCTCGGCATCCTCCGGGACGACTTGGCGTCGAAGCTGGAGGGCCATGTGGTGCGTCGGCGGCGGGAGTTGATCGATACATACCTGGGCTGGGAGCGGAAGTACCTGGTGTCGCTGCGCGATATCGAGACGCGCCGCGAGGCTGCGGCGAAGCGGCTGGACGGGTTCCTGGAGGAGCTGGGTTATGTCGGCTGAGCTGCCCCTGGGCTGGTCCGAGTGCAAACTTACAGACATCGTCACATTGCCGACTGGTCAGGTCGACCCTGGTGAGCTCCCTTACCGCGAGCAGCCCTTGTTGGCTCCTGATCACGTTGAATCGGGGACTGGCCGGATCATTGAGCTGCAGACTGCTGAAGCGCAAGGCGCGTCAAGCGGTAAGTATATTGTGCGTCCCGGGGACGTAGTGTTGAGTAAGATTCGACCGGCGCTCAGAAAGGTTGCCCTGGCGGATTTTGAGGGTATTTCTTCGGCTGACATGTACCCCTTGCGTCCCAGTGTCAATCTCCTGCCAGAGTATCTTCATGCAGAATTGCTAAGCGAGCGATTTTCTCTATTTGCTGACAGTGTTTCTGGCAGGACTGGCATTCCGAAACTCAACAGAAGTGACTTGGCTTCCTATGTGATCCGTGTTCCTTCTGTTGCTGAGCAGCGTCGGATTGTTGAGATCTTGAATGCAGCGCAAGAGCGAATCACTGCGGATCAATTGGCTCTGACGAAGACAGACGGATTGTGGGATGGCGTGCTCAATGGCGAGTTGGATCGCCACAGGTTCAGCTACGAGCTGAGCAAGATGAAAGATGTGAGCCTCGATGGTGGGGGGTACGGCAGTAACTCTGCTGCTGTGCCGCACCGGTTGGACTTGCCGCGATACGTCCGAATTACTGATATTGACGAAAGGGGTTTTCTCTCCGCGGCTGACTCTGGGGCAGCGAGCATCCCACTGAATGCAGCTGGCCAGTACCTCCTCTCGGAAGGTGACTTGCTTATCGCGCGTACGGGATTCACTACTGGGAAATCGTATCTATACCGATCCTCTGATGGGTTGTGTGCATTTGCCGGATATCTTGTTAGGTTTCGCATCGATCCGACCAAGATGCTCCCTGAATATGCCTTCCTGTGGACTTGTGGTGCGGAGTTCCGTTCATGGGTTTCTAGAAACCTGCGGGAAGTAGGGCAGCGGAACATCAGCGCTCGCGAGTACGATGAGCACGAAATTGCTCACCCCCCGCTGCATGAACAACAGCGTCTTGTCGATGTGGCACAAATCGCCCGCGAGGCTCGCCGCTTGCGAGTAATGGAGATCGATCGGTTGCACACGCTGTGGCGTGCACTTGCAGATGAATTGCTCGGAGGGCTGGCTCCGCTTCCAGGGTCCCGCGAAGCAGGGACGCCGGGCTTGGCCTCTGGCTAGAGGAAAGGGAAGCTATGCCCATCCGAAAGCCGCCCACCGCCCGTCAGCGGCGGCTCGGGGCTGAGCTGCGGCGGATGCGGGAGCACGTCGGGCTCTCCCTCACCGACGCTGCCGCGCTGCACCGCGTGGACAAGACCGCGATCAGCAATACCGAGTCCGCGCGATTCGGGGTGAGCGCCGACCGGGTGCGCGTGTGGGCCTCCAACTACTCCTGCCCCGACCGTGCTTACGTGGATGCGCTGGCGGACATGGCCCGGGAGCGTGCCGGGTCGAACTGGTGGGACGAGTTCCGGGACTCGATCGCCTCGTTCATGCTGGACCTGGTGGAGTTGGAGCATCATGCGGTCTCGCTGCGGCACGTGCAGATCACGCATCTGCCCGGCCTGTTGCAGCACGAGGACTACGCCCGCGCCGTCTTCGGGGAGGCGGTCCCGCCGCTGACCCCGGAGGCGATGGACCTCCAAGTGGACTTCAGGACGCGGCGCCGTGCGCTGCTCGATCGGCCGAATCCGCCTGACTGCTCCTTCCTCCTCCACGAGGCCGCGTTGCGGATGCTCTTCGGCGACCGGGCGGTCGTACGGCGGCAGTTGGACGATCTGCTGAAGTACTCGGAGCGGGAGGAAGTGACGTTGCGCGTCGTTCCGTTCGCCGCTGGCGGGTTCCCCAGTGCGGGGAGCTCGACCATGTACGCGAGCGGGCCGGTCCGGCAGCTGGATACCGTGCAGATCGACGTACCGAACAGCATCACGTTTCTCGATGCCGAGACCCATCTGACGAACTACCGTGCCGTGTTGGATCGTATGGAGACGCGTGCGCTGGAGCCTGGGCGTTCGCGTGACTTCATTCGCAAGGTGCTGCACGAGCTATGAAAGCTTGAGGATCGTGGAAATTCAGTGGCGCAAGTCCTCGTTCTCGGAGCAGGCGGGCAACTGTCTCGAAGTTGCCGTTGTCGACGGCGGTGTCCTGGTCAGGGAGAGCGACGATCCCGGTGTGGTCGTCCGGACAACCTCGACCAAGCTGGCGGCGTTTCTGGCAGGAGCCAAGGCCGGCGAGTTCGACGATCTCGTGTAAGGGGAGCGTGCCCTCGGTGAGGCTCCGCCGCTCGGTGCGCCCCACCGTATATGCCATGTTGCGCATCAACGTTGATGCGGCAGCACTTTTGTCGCTACCCTTTGGTTGCGGGCGGTAGCTGCGTGGTTACCGTCTGGATGTGAAGTGCCCCGGCGGTGTCATTACCACCCCGGGGCATGGCCAACGCCTCTGAGGAGCGTCAGCATGTTCCACCGTATCCGCACCCACCAGCCACGAACACTCGTGCACCTGAGCCTGCTGCCCCTGGCGCGCGTCCTGCGCGCGCTCACTCCCGTGCCCGCACCGGCCTCCGCGCCCCGAACCGGCATGTGGCCCCAGCCCCAACCCCCGTACCCGCACCATCCCCTCCACCTTGTCCCCCCTACCCGCCCCTGCCCTCTCGACGACGCACGCCGTGCCCGCCGCACCGCGATGCGGCTCGCGCTCGACGGGATCGTGGTCGTGGCGGGGGTGGGCCAAGCGCACAGTGTCGGCAGCCTGGTGCTCACGACGACGAAGGCGGCAGCCTGATGAGCGCAGAACAGGTACGTGTCAGCCGGGTGCCCAGCAAGCCCGTGCGGCGGGAGGCGGACGGGTCGCTGTCCATCGACCTCTGGCTGCGCCGTGACGGGGCCTTCGAGGCCGACGCGGCACTGCGGTTGACGCCCGCCGAGGCGGAGGCCCTGCACGCCCAGCTCTGCTACGCGCTGGACGACGAGACCGCCGCGCTGATCACCCCGGAGGCGAGCCGGCCCGACTGCCGCAAGGCCGCCCTCACCAGCCGCGACCGAGCCTGACGGGCGGTTCCGGCGAGATCACCGACACCACGGACACCCGGGCCCCGCACCGCAGTTGCGGGGCCTGGGCCGCACCCCTGTCCGATGCCTGACGCACAATGGACCCTCGCACGGTTCACACGTACGTCGGTACGCAGGGGAGGCGCGGGGGATGGCTGCCGAAGCGGTCGAGGGCACGACCGAGCAGGTCGAGGCGGAGTGGCCGCTGCTGGAGCATCTCAAAGCGATGGGATGGCAGCACATCGAGGGCGCCAGGCTGAAGGCAGCGGGGGAGCGTGACGACTTCAGGGACGTACTGCTGGAGTCCCGGCTGCGGGCTGCCGTGCGCCGGTACTCGTCGTGGATGACCAACGACGCGCACACCGACCCGGCCGTCCATCAACTGCGCGCCGCGGCACGCCACGTATCCGCGCAGTCCCTGCCGCAGGCCAATCGGGACGCGACCCAACTCCTCCTGCACGGTGTCCTGCATCCAGGACCGGATGACCGGGACGTCAAGACGCCGTTCGTCGACTGGTCGTATGAGGCTCTGGAGGGCAGTCGGGATGAGGTTCTGGCCCGTAACGACTATCTCGTCGTCGACCAACTCCGGGTCTGTGACGCGGACGGCAAGCCGGCCGTGCTGGACCTCGTGCTGTTCGTGAACGGCATCCCGCTCGTCGTCGTCGAGTGCAAGTCGCCGGACGTCCGGGATCCGCTGGGCAAGGCCATCCGTGACCTGCGCGCCTACACCGGGCGCCCGGTGGACGACGACACCCGCAGGGGACCGGGCGCGCTGCGGGGGGTCCCACATCTGTTCGCGCCGGTTCAGCTGTTGGTCGCGGCCGACGGAAAGGACGCCGTCCTCGGGACGTACTCCTCCTCCGAGGAGCACTACGCCCTGTGGCGCAGTATCGGATCGGACTACGAGAAACCGGAGTACCTCCGACAGGAGCTGCGCGGCTGGGGGCTCCTTGATGCCAAGGCGCAGCCCACGCTCCAGCAGCAGCTGACCGCGATCGTCCTCAAGCCCGGCAATCTGCTCAACATCGCGCGGCACTACGTCTTCGAGAAGCCGCTCGGAGGCGACAGGAGCGACGGAGCGAAGCGGGGCCGGGCCATGGAGCCCAGGACGGCGAAGGTGGTCTGTCGGCATCAGCAGTACCGGGCGACCGAGAAGATCGTCGAGCGGCTGCGTACCCGTCGCAGCCGACGCGTCACGGGCGGGGACCTCGACGAGCGCGGCGGTGTCATCTGGCACACCCAGGGTGCGGGCAAGAGCTTCACGATGCAGTTCCTCGCCCGGCGGCTGCACGCGAGCCCGGACCCCGAGCTGAACGGCGTCACGCTTGTTGCCGTCACCGACCGCACCGATCTCCAGCGGCAGCTGCGCAAGGCAGTCGCGCTGAGTGACTCCGACGTGCGTGAGGCGAAGTCGCGGACAGACCTGGAGAAGATGCTGCGCCGGGCCGGACACGACGGCGGGCGAGCGGTCATCTTCGCGACCATTCAGAAGTTCCTGGGTGATCTGGTCGGCGGCAAGGACGGGGTGGGCGACACGGCGGGCGGCGAGGACCGGGCGCTGGAGGAGGACTTCGAAGCGGCACGGCGGAAGGTCGCGGCAGGCGAGAGCGCGCAGGAGGTCGCCGATCCCGCGCCGGACGCCAAGACCCTGAGCAAGGCCGAACGGATCTTCCCCGAGTGCAGCGACTCGGATCGTGTTCTCGTCCTCGTCGACGAGGCCCACCGCTCCCACACCTCCGTCCTCCACGCCTGCCTGCGCAAGGCCCTGCCCAACGCGGCCAGGATCGGCTTCACCGGCACCCCGCTCATGGAGGGCAGGCTCAACGACACCGGGCGCATCTTCGGACTGGAGCCGAGCACCGAACCGGGCGGAGAGCCGGAATTCCTCGACACTTACCGCATGGCCGAGGCGGAACGCGACAAGGTCGTCGTGCCCGTGCGTTACGAGGGTCGGGCCACCTCCGCCGAGGTGCGCGGCAAGGAGCACATGGACGAGTGCTTCGAGGACCTCATCGAACCGCTCGAAGAGGCCGAACGGGCGCGGGTGCGGGCGAAGTACGGCACCCCGTCCAAGCGCGCCGTGGCCGAGTCCGCCCCGCTGATCCGGCGCAAAGCGGCCAACATGCTGGAGCACTACGTCACCGGTCCGCTGACCGGCGGGTTCAAGGCCCAGGTGGCGGTCGTCAGCAGGCGGGCCGCGGTCATCTACCGCAACGCGCTGCGGGACGCGCGGACCGAACTGCTGCTGCGAGTCCAGGACTTCGACAGCAGCGGGCGAAGGGAATCCCTCAGAGGCCGGGCGCCGGAGTCGTACACCCTGGAGGAATCGCTTCTCCTGCGCGCCTGGCAGTTTCAGGAGCTGCTGCGGCGTATCGACTTCGTGCCCGTGATCTCGGCGGGCTCGGAGCAGAAGGACGGGCTGTGGCGCGAGTGGACCGATGAGAAGAACCAGCGCGAGCACATCGCCCGGTTCCTCCAGCCGTTCCCCCAGCTGCCCCCGGACAACCCCTGGGCGGTTAACCCCCGGGCGGAGCCGAATCCCGTTCCTGCTGGTTCCACCGGCGGTATGAACCCCTGGAGTGATCTGGTCTGGGGCACCAAGGAGGCGGCCGATCCGCCGCCTGTTGCCTTCCTCATCGTGAAGTCCATGCTGCTCACCGGCTTCGATGCGCCCATCGAGCAGGCGCTCTACCTGGACCGGCCGATCCGCGACGCCGAACTGCTCCAGGCGATCGCCCGAGTCAACCGGCCCGCGCGCCGCAAGACCGAGGGCCTGGTGGTCGACTACTACGGCGTACTGAGCAACCTGGCCGTGACCCTGGCCGCCTACCAGGGCAACCCGCGCGCCATCGACTCACTGCGCGACATGTCCGACGAGCTGCCGGAGCTCGGCCGGACGGCGGATGAGTTCCGCGAGTTCCTGGCGGCGGAGGGAATCGACGCGGACAGTCTCACGACGAGAGCAGGACTGGCCCAAGCGGTGCTCGCTCTCTCGGACCCCACGCGGCGGGCTGATTTCGACAGGACGCTCGGCGCATTTCTGGGTGCGGTGGACCGTGTTCTGCCACACGAGGGCGCCCTGAAGTTCCTCCCCGACGCGCGGGCGTGGAGTGTGCTCCAGATGCGCGTACGCCGCCACTACCGAGACGACACCGGCGGTGGCTTCGTGATGCGTGGCTACGGGCGCAAGGTGCGCGCGTTGATTGCCGATCATCTGGATGCGCAAGAGGTGGCTCAGGCCATTCCGCCGGTGTCGATCCTCGCTCCCGACTTCGACGAGGTGGTCGGCAGGCTTCCGGTCCGAGAGGCGGCGGCCGAACAGATCCAGGGGCTGCGGTACCACCTTGAGGAGCGGCAGGCGGTGGAGGACCGGGCGGTGTACCGGCAGCTGTCCGCAGAGCTGGAGAGGGTGCTGGAAGAGTTCGCCGGACGCTGGGACGCCATCAGCCGCGAGCTGGGCCCGCTGGTCGAGCGGGCACGGCAGGCCGAGGAGATCAACCCCGCTGTTGCTGACCTGACGCCGATGGAGCAGCGGCTCTACGTACTTCTCGGAGAGAAACTGGCGGAGAGCGAGCTCTTCGACGACCCGGCACCGGAGGAACTGCGTCGCGTCGTGGCCGAGGTGTACGACGAGATCACGAGCCGGGTACGGCTGGCTTCCTTTGGCGGTGGCGCGGCGCACGTCGCGAGGCTGGAGGCGTGCCTCTACGCACGGCTGCGCGCGGCCGGATACCGGCACGGAGGTGAGGGGCGCAAGGAAGTGAACCGGCTCGCCTCGACACTCGCGGGGTACGCCACGCAGCACCTGGAGGCCTTCCGGTCCGAGGCACGGAGAGAATAGCCGCATGTCCACCCAGCTCCCTGACCCCGCGTCCCCCCTCGGCGAGCCCGCGCTCACCGAGGACGGGGCCCTGGTCGTCGACGGGCGGGAGCTGATGGTGAGGATCAGTCTCCGCCGCCGACGTCTGGGCCTGACGGTCGAGCGGGACGGGTCGCTCACCCTGTACGTGCCCAAGGGGTGCGGGGCCCGGCGGGCCGAAGAGTTCGTACGCTCCAGCGCCAGCTGGATCGAGGCCAAGGCGCGGCTCAGTGAAGAGCGGCGCCAACTCCATCCCACGCGGTCTCTCAGAGACGGCGAGATCCACCGGTACTTGGGGCGGGACCATCGGCTGCTCATCGTCGACAACAGGCGGGAAGAAGGCCCGGCCCCCGCTGTTCGTCTTGTCGCCGGAAGGCTGCGGCTGGACAGCACGGTCGCAGCCGATCCGGTGCTCGCGCGCAAGGCGATCGCGGACTGGTACAGCCGGGCGGGGCAGCGTTGGATGCGAGGACGTCTGCAGCCCTGGGCCGCCCGGATGGACGTCCCCGAGCCGGCGGTACGGGTGCGGGACCTGGGACATCGTTGGGGAAGCTATCGGTCCGGTGCGGACGGCAACGGGGTGATCTCCCTGCATTGGGCGGTCTTCCAATTGCCGATCCATCTCGTGGATTATGTGGTGGCGCACGAGCTGGCCCATGTCCGGGTGGCCGGGCACGGCCCCGAGTACTGGCGACTGCTGGGCAGGGCACTGCCGGAGTGCCGTCGGCTCAAGACCGAGCTGGACGAACTGGGCCGACGGGTGTGGATGGGGGACCTCGCCTGATCGCTCCGGCTTCTCCCGCCGGAGCCGCACGTCAGTCCTTGCCGCAGATCCGCAGCCCCTTCGGCGTCGCGCACGAGATGTCCGTGCGTGCGGATCACGTTCTGGCCACGTCGCCGGGCTCCCGGCTGTCCTGCTGACGGCCGAACCAAGCCGAATCTCCCTGATCGCGCCGCGCCGAACCGTGGCCGACCCGGGACGGCCCGGCCTGGGACGGCCCGGCCGAGGCCGCCGTGCTTCGCGCGCCGGCCGGAGCGCTCAGCGGAAGGTCGTGGCAGCGCGTGCGGCCCAGGCGGCGAAGGTGCCCGGCGCCCGGCCCAGAACGCACTCGACGTCGGGGCTCACCCGCTGCTCGTCGTCCGTGGGTTCGCCCAGGATGGCCAGCGTTCCCTCGACCACGGGAAGCGGCATGAACCGTGCCATCAGCGCATGGGCCTCCTCGCGGGTCTGCTCGGTGAACCGCACCGGTTCGCCCAGCGCGGCGGCGATCGCCGCCGCCCGCTCGCGTGGGGAGGTCGCGGCCGGGCCGGTCAGGGTGTACGTGGCGCCCGGGTGAGTGTCCTCGCGCAGGACGACGGCGGCGACCGCCGCCACATCCACCGGGTCGACGAAGGGCAGGCCGACATCGGCGAACGGCGCCGCGGCCTCCCGCCGCTCGCGGATCGACTCGGCCCAGGCGAGGGCGTTGGTGGCCATCCCGCCCGACCGCAGGACCGTCCAGTCGAGCCCGGACTCCCGCACCGCCGTTTCGAACAGCAGCGGATGCCGGTACGCCTGGGGGCGGGTTCCCGCACCCTGCGAGGACAGCAGCACCACCTTGCGCACCCCGGCGGCCTTCGCCACCTCCAGGATGCCGTGCGGATCGTCGCCCGCCACCAGCAGGAACAGCGCCCCGGCCCCGTCGAACGCGCCCCGCAGACCGGCCGGTTCGGCCAGATCGGCGGCCACCGCCCGCACCCCCGGCGGTACGTCGGCGTCGGTGATGCGCCGGGCCGCGGCGGTCACCGGCACCTGGGCATCGGTGAGGATCCGCACCAGTTCCCGCCCGACGTTCCCCGTCGCGCCTGTCACCACGATCATGCCGGTCTCCTTCGTTGGAAATGACTCGGTGAAATGACTCGGTGAAACGAGTCGGTGGAATGACTCGGTGAAACGAGTCGGTGGAATGACTCGGTGAAACGAGTCGGTGGAATGACTCGGTGGAACGAGTCGTCGAAGCGAGTGAGTCAGTTGACTGACTTACTTCGATGGCAGGACGCTAGCACGGCCGGACCGGGCGCTGTCTATAGTTAGTCGGGTGACTGACTCAATGGATTCCCGGCGCCCTCGGGCCAAGGCCGCCGACAAGCGGCAGCGGCTGACGGCCGCCGCCGCCCGGGTTCTGCACGAGCAGGGCGTGGAGCGCACGACCATCGCCGACATCGCCCAGGCCGCCGATGTCCCGACGGGCAACGTGTACTACTACTTCAAGACCAAGGGGGAGTTGGTCGAGGCCGCCCTCTCCGAGCACACCAGGCACCTGGAGGCCCTCACCGGCCGCCTCGACCAGCTCCCCGACCCGCGCGAACGTCTCAAGGGTCTGGTGGACGCGTGGGTGAGCCGGCGCGAGGTCGCGGCCCGTTACGGCTGCCCCACCGGCACCCTCGCCGTGGAGCTCGACAAGCGCGCCGAGGGCGGCCTCGACCTCGCGGCGGGCCACGTCGTACGGCAGCTGCTGGGCTGGGTGGAGCGGCAGTTCCGCGAAATGGGGGCGCCCGATCCCGAGGGTCTCTCGCTGGCGCTCGTCGGCGCCTATCAGGGCATGTCGCTGCTCTCCAGTGCGCTGCGCGATCCGGAGATCATGACCCGTGAGGGAGCCCGACTCGTCGGCTGGCTCGACGCGCTGGACGGGTCCGCGAGCAGTGGTGGTCGCTGACCGGCCGACCAGTTGGATGTTCCGCATGCTGGACGGGCCCGAAGGTTTTACTTTCGGGCCCGTCCAGCGTTCCGGGCCATGATCCGGACCAATCCCGCCCGTAATTGCTCCTGTTGGGGGCGGGTCCGATGGTGCGAAGGTCTCGCCACCTCGCTCCCGAGCACTCCTTCGAGAAGCCTTCACTGTCTTGGTCTAGACCTTGACAGGTTCAGACCAGCGGCGCTTGAGTGACCGTCAACCCCCCATGGCGGCGCACCGTCCAGCCGGTGCACCGCGCCGAAGGAGTGATCACGTGATCAGACGCATCATGGGCCTGCTCGCCGCGCTGGGCGCGGTCGTCGCGATGCTTGTCGTCCTTCCCGCCACCACCGCCGCGGCTGCCGACTGCGCGGCACCCTGGAACTCCTCGGCCGTCTACACCGGCGGCGGAACGGCCTCCTACAACGGGCACAACTGGACCGCCAAGTGGTGGACCCAGAACGAGACCCCCGGCAGCTCCGACGTCTGGGCGGACCAGGGCAGCTGTGGCGGTGGCGGTACGGATCCGGGCACCCCGTCCGGTTTCGTCGTCAGCGAGACGCAGTTCAACCAGATGTTCCCGAACCGGAATCCGTTCTACACGTACGGCGGACTGACCGCGGCCCTGAGCGCCTACCCGGGCTTCGCGAACACCGGCAGCGACACCGTCAAGCGCCAGGAGGCGGCGGCGTTCCTCGCCAACGTCAGCCACGAGACGGGCGGTCTGGTGTACGTGGTCGAGCAGAACACCGCCAACTACCCGCACTACTGCGACAGCAGCCAGCCCTACGGCTGCCCGGCCGGCCAGGCCGCCTACTACGGCCGCGGCCCGATCCAGCTCAGCTGGAACTTCAACTACAAGGCCGCCGGTGACGCGCTCGGCATCGACCTGCTGGGCAACCCGTACCTGGTCGAGCAGAACGCCTCGGTCGCCTGGAAGACCGGGCTCTGGTACTGGAACACCCAGAACGGACCCGGCACCATGACCGCCCACAACGCCATGGTGAACGGCGCCGGATTCGGCGAGACCATCCGCTCCATCAACGGTTCCCTGGAGTGCAACGGCGGCAACCCCGCCCAGGTCCAGAGCCGTATCGACCGCTACCAGGCGTTCGTCCAGATCCTCGGCACCACCCCCGGTTCCAACCTGAGCTGCTGACCCGCGGACCCCCCACCCGACGGGGGCGGGGGGGGGGGGGGGGGCGCGCCCCCCCCCCCCCCGGGGGGGGGGGGGGGGGGCGGGGGGGCGGGGCGCGGGGGCGCCGCCGCGGGCAGGCACCCCACGTCGACCCAGGCCGCAGGAACGCCACGCAACCCCCCCG
>NZ_JBVJMV010000039.1:76804-78714 GCF_055584025.1 Streptomyces sp. NPDC104309
CCGCGGGCGGGCGGGGGGGGGGGGGGGGCGCGGCCCCCCCCCCCCCCCCCCCCCCCCCCGGGGGCGCGCCCCCCCCCCCCCCCCCCCCGGGGGGGGGGGGCGCCCCCCCCCCCCCCCCCCCCACGCCCCCGTTTCGGTTCACCGGGCGGCGCCGGTTCCCGTGACTTCCAGCGCCCGGAAGGCCAGCCACAGGTCGTACCGCGCGCTCGGCGCCTGCAGCAACGAGCGCTGAAGAGTGGATTCGAGGCGCGTGAGGCGCTTGCGGACCCCCGGCACCGAGAGGCCCAACGCGGCGGCCGTGGCCCCGAGCTGGGCCTCGCAGTCCAGCCAGGTACGCAGGGTCGTTCGCGGATCGGCGGTGCTTCGGGCGGCGCCGGACGCGGTGAGCGGGCGCAGTTGCCGGGCCGCCCACTCCTGGACGGCCGGTCCACGCAGGATGTCGTCGAGCCGGTAGGGCGGCCGGGGCTCCGCCTCGTCCGGGGGGACCGCCCGGAGCACGGTGGGCGTGGCGCGGACGCGCAGGGCCAGATCGAGGGCGGCCTGGTCGGCGATCCGGCTCAGGTCGAGGCCGAGCAGTTCGCCGATCAGCCGGAGCCGTGCCGCCAGGGTGTTCCGATGGATCTTCAGATGCTGCGTCGCGTGCGAGGAGAACGCGAGCCAGGAGGCCAGCGTCGCCGCGAGTTCCTGGCTCCCCGGGTCATGGCTGCGCCGCGGTACGTGTGTGAGCAGCGGGTTCAGCAGCGCGTCCGCCCACCGCGCGCCGGCCGCACCGACCACCAGGGCGGCCTCCGACGCCGAGCCGAAGCGGGCGTGCCGTGCGGGCAGCCCGCGGGCCACGGCCAGGGCGTGGAAGGCCTGGCGGTACCCGGTCGCCGTGTCGGACAGCGGTACGTCCTCGCTCGCCCCCACGACACACTCGTCCACCACGTCGGCGACCCGTCGGCCGAGTTGCTGTTCGGCGCCGTCCGGACCGGCGGGCACGACAAGGATCAGATGGCGCGCGTACACCGGACAGCGCACGATCCAGGACCGGCCGCGGGAGAGCTCCGCGCAGTTCCGCGCGACCTCGTCCCGGCGGCCTGCCGGGCACTCCACGACACACACCTGCACGGGGTCGGGCAACGCGGGCCTCAGCGCGCCCGCCACCTGATGCGCGATGGACAGCTGGCCGGTCATGAGCAGATGCAGCACCGCCTCCCGGTTGCGCGACTCCGCCAGGTCGACGCGCCGGCGCTTGCGTTCCACGGACTCCGCGGCCCAGCACGTGGCGAGCGGCATCGCGACGTCGGAGAGAAGCCCGACCAGACCGTCCGGCAGCGGGCGCGGGGCGACGACGGCCAGGACCGGGGGAGAGGCGTCGGGCGGACCGTCCAGCGGGAACAGCAGCGCGGTGTGCGAACCGCTGTCGAACGAGAAGGAGCGCGCGCCGAGCGATGCCAGTTCCCTGGCGCCCTCGGTGGCCAGCGCGGCGGCCTCGGCGGCATCGGTGACCGTACTGTCCGGGCTCCGGACCACGCCGTGCAGGACGGTGCAGTCCCCGTCGAGCAGTCCGGCCCAGCCCCCCGCCCGGCCGGACACCCAGCGCAGCAGCTCCCGCGATCCGCCGGAGCGGGCCAGCCGGTGCATCCGCAGTACGTCGTCGGCCCGTTCCCGCGCGTACACGCGCCCTCCGCTCCCCGCGCTTTCGCGCTTTCGTGCCTCCGTGCTTCCGCGCTTCCGAAAAACCGGAGTGCAGCGTACCGGGTCTGGCTGTGCGGACTGATACCCCCGGCGGCTCACACAGTGCGAACTGAATCTTCCTGTCGTGCACCCGAGGTCCTAGTAGGGCTTGGTCAGGTTGGTGCGAGTGCTGGTATGTCGCGGTGGCAGGTGGGGCAGGCGCCGGTCCAGGCTGCGAGCAGTAGCTGCAG
>NZ_JBVJMV010000040.1:0-35945 GCF_055584025.1 Streptomyces sp. NPDC104309
CTTGTCCGCCAGGTAGATGCCGGTGAGCAGGCGGGTGAGTGTGGATTTCCCCGAGCCGTTCGCGCCGACGATCGCGAGGATCTGACCGCGCTCCAACAGCCACTTGCCCAGAGTCGTAACAAAGTCCTACTAGAACCGCTCGGCATGGACTCGATCCCGCTCCTAAAGCGGGTGTCGCAGGTCCGAATTCTGCCGGGGGCACAACGCGCTACCGCTCTGACCTGGGGTTATCCCTCAGGAGTCTTACTCGGCCTCGAACGTCTCGTCCGGGGCCGTTTGCGTGCGCGCTGCGTGAGTGGACGGGGCAGCAGTCCCCCACATATCTCCCAACCGATCAGCACCATCCGGCACGGAGCGAGGTGCCCGTGCGCGCGGAACACGGCGGGCGGTGGCCTCGGCGATCGCGAGATCCCACCTCGGGGAGCAGGCTCGTGTACGTGTCCGCCGTGATGGTGATCGAGGAGTGCCCAAGTATCTCCGGGACGCTCTTCAGGTCGGCGGCGGCCGCATGGGCGAGGGGCGCCGCACCGTTGCCCCGCAGCGGAGGCGTGCGGGGGTGAGGCGGTTTTTCGGTCGGGGCGGGTGCCGGTGTCAGGAAATAGACCGGAGGCGGCCCAAGGGGCGGCGAGGGAGTCGATTCAGGGCCTCGGCAGTGGCCTCATCCTCGGGGAGGAAAATCACGAGCTGCTGGGAGTCGCCGGGCAGTTCGAGGATCTCGCGGAGCAGCCGGAGCTGATGCCCGCCGGGGTGATTGAGCCGGAGGATGCCACGGCGCGGCATTATGTCCCGATTCAGGCGGCGGGTGAACTCGTCGCCGGCGACGGGGGTCAGGCCGGCGGTGAGCCACTCCAGGTTCTCCAGGGACGGCGCCTGCCACAGGTCAAAGGTCTGCTCGTCCGCGATATCGTCCCAGTCGGCGAAGAAGGTCCGGGCCCGCGGGTCGGTGAAGAGGTAGTGGTTGAGGTTGGGACGGTCGGCATCGAGCAGCCCGGTCCCGCCGGTGACCGCCTGGTAGCCGGAGGTGTGGGCAAGCACGTCGCCCAGCCGGTTGGACACGATCGCCACGCCCGGTTCGAGGAGTTCGAGGGTGCTCAGGACGGGCGCGCGCACCCGCCGGGAGGGTGGCACGGGCCTGATGTCGACCGCGCAGGAGTCACTGGTGATCTTGGCGAGGTAGCGCAGGTGGTTGCGCTCCGATGCGTTCAGGCACAGCGCGTCGGCGAGCGCGTTCACCACTGCCGGTGAGGGGTTGCGGTCGCGGCCCTGCTCGATCCGGGCGAGGTACTCGACGCTGACGTCGGCCCGGTTGGCGAGGTCCAGCCGGCGCAGCCCCGGCGACCGGCGGCGTTGCCGCTCCGGCAGCCCGAGGGGCCCCGGTTGGACGGCGTCTCGCTTGGCTCGGATGAAGTTGCCCAATGGTGTGCCCACGTCGTGAGGGTAGGGGCCCGGCTGTCGATCGCGAGGAGCCGAGGGTGGCCCTGCGGGGGCTGGCCTGAGGGGGATCTGGATACCCGCCGTCCCGCCGACCGATGCTCAAGGCATGAAGAACACGTCGACGCGACGCGCCGGTCAAGTGCTGTTGGTGTGGGGGCTGCTGGTGGTGGCCGCCAACCTTCGGGCGAGTCTGACCGGTGTCGGGCCACTCTTGAACCGCGTGCAGTCCGACCTGGGCCTGGCTCCGGCCGCCGCAGGCCTGCTGAACACGCTGCCGCTGCTGGCGTTCGCGGCTCTGTCGCCGCTGGTGCCAAGGCTGGCCGCGCGGTGGGGGGAGGAACGGCTCCTCGGCGGCGCGCTGGTGGTGCTGACAATCGGCATCGCGGTCCGCTGGATCCCCACGGCGGCAGGCCTGTTCATCGGCACCGTGCTGATCGGCGCGGGCATCGCGGTGGGCAACGTACTGCTGCCGAGCCTCATCAAGCGCGACTTCCCGACCAAGGTCGGCCTGCTGACCAGCGCCTACGCCATGGTGATGGGAGGGGTGGCAGCTCTGGCCTCCGGAGTGGCGGTGCCGATCGCCGAGGCTGCTCCCGGTGGCTGGCACACCGCGCTGGGCTTCTGGGTGGTCTTCGTCCTGGTGTCGGTGCTGGTGTGGCTGCCGCAGGTGCGGACTTCCGGGTCGGCCGGGCTGGCGCGGAGCCGGCAGCAGTTGCCCTGGAGCTCCGGACTGGCCTGGGCGGTCACTGCCTTCATGGGACTGCAGTCACTGGGCTTCTATGTCGTCGTGACCTGGCTGCCGCAGGTTCTCCAGGACAACGGGGTCAGCCCGGCAGCGGCCGGCTGGCTGCTCTTCTGGTTCCAGGTCGTAGCCGTGCTTACCAGCCTGGCGGTGCCCCGGGCGATGCGCTGGGCGCGGGACCAGCGGGGGTTGGCGACGGCCTGTTCCGTGGTCCTGCTGGTCGGCTATACCGGCCTCTTCGCGGAGCCTCGGTGGGCACTGCTGTGGACTGTGGTCCTCGGCCTCGGCGGCGGCGCCTGCCTGGTGCTCGCCCTGGCGTTCATCAGCCTGCGGGCCCAGGACGCGGCCTCGGCCGGCGGGCTGTCCGCGATGGCGCAGTCCGTCGGCTATCTGCTGGCGGCCGTCGGGCCGGTGGTCTTCGGCCTCCTCCACTCGCTCAGCTCCGGGTGGAGGGCCCCGCTCCTGCTGATGGTCGTCGTCGCGGCCACCCAGACGGTAGCGGCCCTGGTGGCCGGGCGCGGCACGGTGGCCCCGACATGGAGGCCAGGGCCCGAACTCGCCGCTCCAGCGGCGGACCATAGCGCGCCAACCGGCCGTTGATCGCCGCGCGGGGTGCGGGGCCGACGCGGCACACCGAGGACGCGGGGGTGTGTCAACTCGGCGCCGAGAGTCACCGGGTGCGGCACCGGGCGGGAGCGTCGGTCGAGGCGAGTCGCCCTCAGGGGGTCGCCCTCACGAGGCAACTGCAATGACGGGGTCGAGATCCGGCCGGGACGTCTTCGCGCCAGCGGCGATGTCGACATACATGGCTGTTGTCGCGTTCCACTCCGTTGCGGTCGGTTCACGGCGGGATCGCCGCCGACCCGGCCGCGGAACTGGACCGACTGATGCGCCGCTACGTGCGCTGACCTCGGGATTCGTTCCGCCGGTCGTCCTCGGGCTGCCGCCGCCTCCCTTGGGAGCCGGCGGCAGCCCGTCGTCGTACGGAAACCCATTTCAGATACAGACCTGTATTTGGATACAGTCTCGTATCCGACGACGCATCAGGAGGCGATCACCATCACCAGGCGACTCACCCGGCAGCAGAGCCGGGAACTCACCCGCGAGCAGCTGCTGCAGGCCGCGGCCGAACTCTTCGCTGAGCACGGCGTCAACGGCACCTCGGTCGAGCAGATCGTCGAGCACGCCGGCTACACCCGCGGCGCGTTCTACGGCAACTTCGAGGGCAAGCACGAGCTCGTCCTGGCCCTGCTGGACCAGCACACCCAGCGTGAGCTGGAGGAGATGCAGGCGCTCAGCCTCGACGCCGGGTCGTTCGACAGCCTGATGGAGCACCTGAGGTCCTGGTACCGCCAACGCGACGAGACTCTCGGCAGCTGGCTCGCCCTGCGCACCGAGCTCTGGCTCTACGGCCTGCGCGACCCGGAGCTGCTGCCGGTGCTCGCGGACCGCGAGCGGCGTTCGCGCGCCGCGCTCGCCCAGGCGCTGGAGCAGGGCTTCGCCGCCCGCTCGGTGGCTCCCCCGGCCCCGGTCGAGTTCCTGGCCCTCGTCATGTACTCGCTGGGCGACGGCCTGTCCATCCAGCGCGTGCTCTCCCCCGAGGACAGCGACATCGACACCGTCGCTAACGCCATCGAGCTGCTGATGCGCTCGTGGGGCGCGCTCTCCCGGAACCCCGCGCCCGCCGAGGAAGCCTCCCGCCCGTCCCCCGGGCGTCCGACCACCAAGGGTCGGACTCCAGCGATCGAGAAGCCGGAGAAGAACCCATGAGCAGCAAGGCAGGGCAGGCGAAGCAGCCGACCGCCGGACCGCCTGTCGCCTCCGACGCCCCCGCGCCGGACCCGAAGCGGTGGCTCGCGCTGGCCGTTCTGCTGGTCGCCACCTTCATGGACCTGCTGGACGTCAACATCGTGACCGTGGCGATCCCGGCCATCCAGGGCGACCTCGGTGCGTCGGCCGTCGTCATCCAGGCGGTGACCGCCGGCTACACACTCTCCTTCGCGGCCATCCTGATCACCGGTGGCAGGCTCGGCGACATCTTCGGCCGCAAGCGGATGTTCATGACCGGTGTCGCCGGGTTCGTCGTGGCCTCCGCCCTGTGCGCGGCCGCGCAGAACTCCGAGATGCTGGTCGCCTCCCGCATCCTCCAAGGTGTGGCCGCCGCGATCATGGTCCCGCAGGTCCTGGCGATCATCCACGTCACGTTCGCCCCGCAGGAGATCGGCCGCGTCGTCAGTCTGTACGCGGGCATGATCGGTCTGGCCATCGTCGCCGCCCCCATCCTCGGCGGCGCCCTGGTCGACTGGAGCCCGTTCGACCTCGGCTGGCGGAGCATCTTCGTGGTCAACCTGCCGGTCGGCGCGGCCGCCCTGCTCGGGGCCTCGAAGTGGATGAAGGAGTCGAAGTCCCCGCACGCGATGCGGCTGGACCTGATCGGCATGCTGCTCGCGATCATCGGGCTGCTCCTGCTGATGCTGCCGCTCATGCTCGGCCGTGAACTCGACTGGCCCGCCTGGAGCATCACCTGCCTGTTCGGCGCCGCGCCCGTCATCGTGGGCTTCGTCTTCTACGAGCGGTACAAGACCCGCAAGGACGGATCCCCGCTGGTGATCCTCTCCCTGTTCCAGGTCCGCGCGTTCGGCGCCGGCGTCGCGGCGCAGATGCTCTTCAGCGCCGTCCCGGCGGGCTTCTTCCTCAGCTGGACGCTCTACCTCCAGGGCGGCCTGGGCTGGTCGGCGCTGCACACCGGTCTGACCGCGATACCGTTCTCGCTCGGGGTCCCGATCGTCGGCACAATCGCGGTGCGCACGCTCTTCCCCAGGTACGGGCGGTACACCCTGGTGGCGGGCGCCCTGATGATGATGCTCGGCATCGCCTCCTACGCCTGGGTCGCGAACCACGCCGGGAGCGACATCACCTCCTGGCACGCTGTCCCGTCCATGCTCCTGCTCGGCTCCGGCATAGGTCTGCTGATGGCCCCGCTGACCGGTCTGATCCTGCGCGAAGTCAAGCCGCAGGAGGCGGGCGCAGCGTCCGGCATCATCAACGCGACCGGTCAGCTCGGCGCGGCCCTCGGCGTGGCGATCATCGGCGGTGTCTTCTTCTCCGCCCTGGCGAGCAACGCGGGCCCGCAAGCCGACAAGGTCATCCCGACCGTCCAGGCGGTGGCACCTGCCCAGGCCGGGGCGATCCGCAGCTGCGCGACCGACTCGCTCGGCCAGGCCGACCCGACCAAGGTGCCGGAGAGCTGCACCACGCTGCTCGCGAGCGCCCCGGGCACCAGTCAGGACTCCGGCGCCGACGTCAAGTCGATCGGCACCACCCTCGGCGAGATCCGCTCCAAGACCTTCATCGCCACCTACAGCGAGGCTCTGTACTGGGCGGCCGGCGGCCTAGTGCTCGTCACCGGCCTGCTGTTCCTCCTGCCGCACCGGACGCACCGGCCGGAGCAGAAGTGAGCCTCGGCGGCCGAAGGGGGTGCTCGACCCCGGCCGCCGGGCCGACCTGCTGACCTGTCATCGGCTGACATACGGTCAACTCCGCCGTGTGCGCCTGCGGAACGCGGGCCGATGAACGAATCCACACCTGGAGAACCACAGTTATGAGCGGTACGACCTATCAGGTCATCACACACGGCAAGTTCGCCGAGCTCACGGATGAACAGCGTGCGTCCCTGATCGCCCAGGCGGGCGAGCACGACCTGTTCAAGGCCCGGTTCACCGAGGAGGGCACCGTCACCTACGAGCCGGCCCTGCTCACCTTCACCTTCCGCGTCCTCATCCCGGCGACCGAGGAGGACACCGAGGAACTCGTGCTGGGCCGGGCCGAGGAACTGGCCGCAGCCGCCATCCGCAAGCTCGGGGGCGAGTACCGCGACCTCCGGTCGGTCTCCACCGACCTGTCCAAGATCAAGATCAAGGTCAAGCGGAAGGGCCGCTGAGCCCCTGACGGAACCGGCCCCTGCCGGGCACACGGGCCGGGCAGGCTTCAGAAAGGATGCGTTCCCTCTCATGACACCCGAACAACTCGCCATCGAGCTGGCCGATCCGGTGCTGCGCCGGGTCTTCTCGGCGGCCGCCCTCGGCGCGTCGACCTCCGCGGAGATCCTCTCCGTCTCGGGGCTCGGCGCACCGCAGGCCGCCCCGGCCATCGGGCGGCTCGTCCGCAGCGGACTGCTCGTCCAGGGGCGCGGCTCGCTGGCCCTGGACGACGACGCCCTCGCCGCGGCCGCGGAGACCGCCTCCCGGCGTGTGGCGGAGGAGACGGCGGCCGACCAGCCCGACCCGCAATTGCGCGGCCACATCCGCGGCGGCATCCTGGTCAACGTGCCGGAGCAGGACGCCGACGCCCGTCGCGCGGTCCTCGGGCACGTCGCCGGGAGCACCTTCGCCGCCGGCGACGACTACGACGAGCGGACGGTGACCGACCGCCTGCAGCCATGGTGCGAGGGCGGCGCACTGGACGCCGTCTCGCTGCGGCGCGCCCTCGTCGACGACGGACTCCTGGCCCGCGAGTCCGGACGCTACCGGCTCGCCGCCCCGGTGGGCTGCGCCGGATGAAGACCGCGGAAGGCCCCGCACACTCGGTGGGTTCCAGGGGCAGTTGCAACACGTGGTCGGTTTGATCAGGCCGCGAAGAGTCTATGCAGGCGCTCGGCTGGGGCTCCCCAGTCGAGCGCTGTGCGTGGGCGGCCAGAGCCGGACGTACTCCTCCCGCTCACGGACCAGGATCCTTCGCCCCTGAGCCACCGTCCGGTTCTTCCGGATCTCGAACGTCGCACCCCTTGAGCTGGGGTGTTACCTCGATCTCTAGGAGCTGTTCGAGGTTCGGATGATGTAGTTGGGGTCAGGTGTCCTTTCCAACGAAGTTAGTCGGCTGAGGGGTCGGTGACCAGAGCGGAAAGCTGGTTCACCGTGCGACCACGGCTGCCAGTACACGTCCATAGAACCCACCACACGCGTGGACGCCGTCGACGGCGTGGTCTTCGCGCTGGAGGTCGTCGGTCGAGGACTGGAGCGGTGCCCGGCGTCCTGCGTGACCTCTCGCGGGGAGAGGTGCTTCCGGAGCCAGCTCGATGTCAACGCACGGGCTGCCATGAACTCTCGGGGCGCCCGTCGAGCTGGTCCGGAAGGGACGATGCAGTTGTTCCATGGGGGCACTGCGCTATTCATGTCGGTGGGTGTGATGTCGTCGGGTTGAGCGCGGTATCGCCATGGCGGCGGAGGTAGGCCAGGACGGCGCGGACGCGGCGGTGGCCGCTGTCGCCGGCCGACAGGCCGAGTTTGAGGAAGACGTTGCCGATGTGTTTGTGGACGGCGTTGTCGGTGATGACGAGCCGTTGGGCGATGGTCGCGTTGTCGTGGCCCTCGGCCATCAGCGCGAGGACCTCGCGCTCGCGTGCGGTCAGGGCATCGACGGGATCGCCGTGTGCCAGGAGTTGGGCGATGACTTCGGGGTCCATGGCGGTGCCGCCGCCGGCCACACGGCGCAGCGCGTCGGTGAATTCCGCGATGCGGCTCACGCGGTCTTTGAGCAGGTATCCGATGCCGCCTTGGGCGTCGGCAAGGAGGCGGCCCGCGTATTCCTGCTCCACGTACTGCGACAGGACCAGGACGGGAAGTCCGGGATGGTCGCGGCGGGCCTGGACCGCGGCCCGGATGCCCTCGTCGCGGAAGGTCGGGGGCAGCCGCACGTCCACGATGGTGACGTCCGGCCGGTGGGTCTCGACGGCGGTGAGGAAGCCGAGGGCGTCGGCCGCGATCTCGACGACCTCGAAGCCCTGGGAGTTGAGCAGGAGCTCGAGCCCGGATGACAGCAGGACGTTGTCCTCGGTGATCACTACGCGCACGGAAGCTCCACGGTGATGGTGGTCGGCCCGCCTGGCGGGCTGCTGATCTTCATGGTGCCGTCCAGAGCGGCGGCGCGGCGGCGCATTCCGTCCAGGCCGGACCCTCGGGCGGCGTCCGCCTCGCCGGTCCCGTTGTCGGCGATCTGCGCGCAGAGCAGCGCGCCGTTGCTGGTCACGCGAACTGAGGCATGGGTGGCCCGGCTGTGTCGGGCGATGTTCGCCAGTGCCTCGGTGACGGCGAAGTAGACGACCGCTTCGACCGCTGCGGGGATCTCACCGAGCGGGCCGATGTCGATGCGGGTCGGCACT
The DNA here is from genome assembly GCF_055584025.1 of Streptomyces sp. NPDC104309. Classification (NCBI taxonomy): domain Bacteria; kingdom Bacillati; phylum Actinomycetota; class Actinomycetes; order Kitasatosporales; family Streptomycetaceae; genus Streptomyces; species Streptomyces sp. NPDC104309. The sequence goes on from NZ_JBVJMV010000040.1 coordinate 8,334, forward strand.
CCGGCCCTGGTGGTCAGGGTTCTGAGCGCGCCGGAGAGGCCCTGGTCAGCCAGCACCGGGGGATAGATGGTGCTGATGACGGAGCGCAGCTCGGTCATCGCGTCCTCGGTCTCGGCGTGGGCCTGTCGCACCAGAGCGGCGGCCGCGTCGGGTTGGTCGGAGAGGCTTTCGCCGGCCACGGCGAGCCGCATCGCGATGGCCACGAGCCGGGCCTGGGTGCCGTCGTGCAGATCCCGTTCAATCCGCCGGAGTTCCGCACCGTGTGCCTGCAGGACGTCCGTACGTGTTCGGGTGAGTTCGGTGACGCGTTCGCCCAGTTGCTCCGCGGGCGATGGCGCCAGGACCGCGAGGCAGCACCGGGCGTGCGCTCGGGCGAGCGGCGGGAGGGCGATGGCGGCCAGTGCCGCCAGGACCACGAGATTCACCAGCCCGAGCGGCAACGCGCTGCCCCAGCCGGTGATGCGAACGCTGACCACTGGCAGCCACGGCGCTGTGGGAAAGGCCCACCACAACAGCGTAACGACGGGAGTGAGAAACAGGCAGCCCAGACAGACCAGGGCAAGGGCGCCCGACGGCAGGCCGGTGACCACCTGCGTCACGAGCCACGCAAGGTTGCGGCGGGCGGCGCGCGGGCGCGGCTCGACCGACCGCCCCAGCAGCGCCCCGGCGCGCCGGCGATGCTGCTCCGTCCAGGGCTGCGCCAGCGACGGAAGGCACAGCAGGGGTGCCGCAGCGAGCGCCACCACCGCGGACACCAAAGTGGCCAGCAAGTAATGCCCGCTGCGCCATGCCTTGAGCCACCATGCGCGGGCCGCGCCGGGTATGCCGAGCACTTGTCTCGCTTTCCCTTTGTCGTGCAAGAGGACCGTGGGAGGCCCCACGTTGTCGTGCAAGAGGACCGTGGGAGGCCCCACGCGATTGACCCTAGACAACCAGGCGACCCTGCGGCACTACAGGCAGCTGTACCTTTCGTCCGGGTGCCTGCGGTAGCGCCCCTCCATCGGATGCTTATCTAGCGTGTGGGCATGAGATTCACAAGCCCGAGCGCCGTGCCGCACTCGGACACTCCCGTGTCCGACCAGCCCGATCGGCGGCACCGCCCCACCGGCAAACGGTGGGCGGCTGCCGTTGCGGCCGTCCTCGTCATTGCAGGCACGGCCGTTGCCGTCCAATTGTCGGCCCACGCACGCGACTCGGCCGCGCCCGGATACGGGCAAGACGATCTGCGCCGGGACACCGACGCCATCGAGGCACTGGGGGTCACCGGCGTCCAGGCACGGGTGACCACCGGCCCTGGCAAGGACCTGGTCGCCACCAGCGGCGTCGCCGAGGCTGGCACGAACCGTCCGGTGCCCCACGACGGCCGCTTCCGGATGGCCAGCACCGGCAAGGCGCTCGTGGCCACCGTGGTCCTGCAACTGGTGGACGAGGGCAAGCTGGCGCTCGACGACACGGTGGACCGCCGGCTGCCCGGCTTGGTGGACGGCAACAGCAATGACGGACGCCGGATCACCATCCGCCAACTCCTCCAGCACACCAGCGGCATCCACGACGACGACCTCCCCGGCTACACCACCCCGCAGGAGTACTACGAGCGCCGGTACGACACCTACGCACCCCAACAGATCGTCGCGCTGGCGATGAGGCACCGCCCGGACTTCCCACCCGGCGCCGGGTGGAGCTACTCCAACACCGGCTACGCCCTGCTCGACATGATCATCGAGAAGGTCACAGAACGCCCTTGGCATAAGGAGGTTGAGGACCGGGTCCTGAAACCGCTTGGCATGGAGCACACCTACCTGCCGGGCAGCACCCCTGCACTCCGGCCTCCACACGCCAACGGCTACCAGGTTTTCCCCTCCGGCGAACGGGTCGACGTCACCGAGGTGATCCTCCCCGACCCCGGCAGCTACGTCTCCACCACTGCGGATGTCAACCGCTTCTTCCAGGCCCTGCTCGGCGGCAAGGTGCTGCCCCGGGCACGGCTGGCCGAGATGCGGGACACCGTCCCGGTCAACAAGGAGATCCAGGCGTTCTGGCCGCACGGACGCTACGGCCTCGGTCTGGTCGAACGGCCCCTGTCCTGCGGCGGCAGCTACTGGAGCCACGAAGGAGGCGACGGCGGCTACATCACCCTGAACGGCGCCACCGACGACGGCAGGCGCACCGTGACCGTCTCCATGTCCACCGCCCTGGGTGACTCGCCCGACAACGCACTCCGGCAGGAGCAAGCCGCCAGTAAGCTCGTCGACCACGCGCTGTGCGACACCCCCGGCAACGGGCAGGACAGGTAACTACCCCCCCAGCATGCGGGGATGGACCCACAGGTGAGAGTACGGGACCACCCCCGCACGCGCGGGGAAAGCAGTGAAGTGATGTTGTGTAGCCGCTTCACGCCGGTGTCCCACTGCAGCGGGACACCGGGCAGTCAGAAGTGGGGGTTCTCGGTGGGCCGGTCGGCCTCTGTGGCGGCTTGAAGTAGTTCGGTGAGGTCGTCGGGTTCGGAGGAGCGCTGGTCGATCCACCACCCGGCGCGGGTGATGGTGCGGGCGGCTTCCTCGATCTCCTCCCACTCCGTCTCGGTGGTTTCGCCTTCGAGGACCAGGACGGTGCAGGCGGAGGCCAGGACTTGGTGGCGACAGCGCACACCCCAGGCGATGGCACGCTCGGTTCTCGCCAGGGGCGGCATCCGGTACCGCTTGGACCAGGTTCGGATTCGGCCTGCTCTTCGGCCCGCTTGGCCTCCAGCAGCGTTCCTGGCCGTCCTGCGTGAGGTGGCCGTACTGGTCCACCGTGACCTTGATCGAGCGATGCCCGAGCCAACGAGACACCTCGTGGATGGACACGCCGCTCGTCAGGGTCACGGTGGCCCACGCTGAGATCATCGGTGGCCGCACCTGTCTTCCCACCGGCCCCCACCGATGACCGAGCCACTCGGTCGCCGACTTGGGCACGGTCGTCGGCAGCTCGGTCAGGCTGCTCGCGCGGCGCTCCAGCCGGTCTCGGCGGCCCATCGTTCGGCCGCCCGCATCAGCACCTCCGTGGCGGGGGCCTTGATCTGCCCGTAGTCCAACAGATCCGGCACGCTCAAGGCCAGCCGCTGCTTGAATGCCCCCCACGCCCGGCGGACGGCATCGTCCGCGCGCAAGTAGTCCCGGAACAACAGCGCGAAGCGGGCATTGGGCCCGCCGCTCTCCCGAAGGTGGACGTTGCACGAGCGTGCGCCGATCGGCGGCGCGAAAACGAGTTTGCGGCACTGCTGACCGCCGGAGACCTCGATGCGGTTCCACGGCTCGGGGCGGCACCGGAAGCCGATCGCCGCGAGCAGCGGTGCATCCCGCGCCTCGTCGATCGACCTCATCCGCACCTGCACATCGATGCAGTCCTTGGCCGGCAGGCCCGGTACCGACGTGGATCCCACGTGGTCGACGTCGAACGCGAGGTCGCCCAGCGCATCTCGCAAAACCCCGGCAAGCAGCTCGAACTCCGCCGGCCACTGAGGACAGTACTCAACCACGGCGACCTGACTGCGCTCATCGGGAAACGGCATATCGCCACACGCTACATCCCGGACGAGTGACGCAGCCGACAGCTGGAGCGACACTCCGTTTTCCCAGATCAGAGCACATAATGCTGCCCCGCTGTCGGTGTCCCGTGCTGCACCGTCCATAGGCATCCGCGTTCCCCCTGTCGCCTTGGGTTACCAGGCAGTCCCCGTCTGCGCCAGCGCAGCCTCTTGTCGATATCGCACAAGGTCAGGCTGTATCAGGAGGGCGAAGACCGGCAACACTTCCGGGACAACTAAGCTGGTGCGTCATGGAGTCACGATTCCGCGTGGGTGAGGTCATCATCCGGCGAGAGATCCTGGACGGACGCGAATGGCTGGTGTACCCGGTGCGGGTCGCTGCTGACGACGAGCGTGCGCTCGCCGTGTACCTGGCCCAGGGCACGCCGCTCACCTTCGGGCGCGGCGACTTCCGCTGGGGCCTGCACCCCTGGATCGAGTTCGAGCACGTGTGGCAGTCCAGCGGCGTCCTTCAGCTGCAGCGCCCGGGGGACGGCTATTCCGTCTGGGGCCGTTGGGAGGACGCGGTCCTGTCGGAGTGGTACGTCAACTTCCAGGCTCCCCTCGTGCGTACGGATCGCGGGTTCGACACCCTGGACCACGAGCTGGACCTGATCATCCCCGGCGATGGCTCCCCGTACCGGTGGAAGGACGTCGAGCACTTCGAGGAGCGGGTGCGCACGGGCGGCTTCGACGTTGAGGAGGCGGACGCCGTGCGTGCGGCGGCGGCCTCTGTCGTGGACCTCGTCGAGCGTGGCGCGTGCTGGTGGGAGCAGTGGCGTGACTGGCGGGCGCCGGCCGACTGGGGCGTTCCCGCCCCCGTGGCCCTGCAGGACGACGCCTCGCTGGGTGCCCGCTGAGCGGTGTCCGCCTCGGCCGCGCCCGTCAGAACGACTCGGCGTAGAGGGTGAGCAGGTAGTCGCGGTCGACCTGGCCCGCCGGGTCGTTGTCGAGATTGCCCGTCACGCCCTCGACCAGCCGGTCCAGGTCGTTCTTGGCCACCCCGCAGTCCCGCAGCCGGGCCGCCAGACCCGCCGAGGCGAGTAGCCCGCGCACCGCGTCGTGGACGGTGTCGCCGCCCAGCAGCTCGGCGACCGCCGCGAACTCGTCAGGCACCAGGGGCGCGGTGTGCCGCAGCCAGCTCGGGTACAGCACCGCCAGGCCCCGGCCGTGCGAGAGGCCCAGCCCAGGCAGTGAGCCCATGGCCTGCTGCAGCCGGTGCGGCAGGCAGGTGCTGACGTTGGCGACGTTCACACCCCCCAGCAGAGCCGCCCTGCACAGCGCCTCGCGCGCCTCGGGAGAGTCCTCGCCCTTCAGCACGGCCGGCAGATGTGTGGCGATCAGCTCGATCGCCTGGTGCGCCCGGGCCCGGCTCGCCTCGTCCGCGCGGGCGGCGACGCAGCCCTCGACGGCGTGCGCGAAGGAGTCGAAGACGGTCTCCGCCATGACCTCGCGCGGCACTGACGCGATCAGATCGGGGTCGACGATCGCCGTACGCGGGAAGACGGCGTCACCGCGGATGCCGGACCTGAAGTTGCGCACCGTGTCCGTGATGATCGCCCCCTTGGTGACCTCCGAGCCGCTGCCTGCCGTCGTGGGCACGGCCAGCAGCGGCAGCCTGGGCGCCTGCCGGCCCAGCGTCACACCGATGAGGTCACGCACGCTGCCGCCGGAGGGCGCGGTGACGCTCACTCCCTTGGCCGCGTCCAGGGCGCTGCCGCCACCGAGGCCGACGACGAGGTCGCAGCCCTGTGAGCGGGCCCGCGCGGTCGCCTCGTCCACTTCGTCGGACCTCGGGTTGGCCGACACCCGGTCGAAGACTGTGGCGCGGACTCCCGCGGACTCCAGGGACGTCACGACCCGGTCCACATAGCCGTGGGCCCGTGCCGCGCTCCTCCCGGTGACGACAAGCGCGTGCGTGCCGAGCGCGCAGGCGTGCGTCCCGGCCCGGTCCAGCTCGCCGCGGCCGAACTCCACGTGGGTGGGGACGTCGAGGTCCACCTTCATGTATTCACTCCATCCAAGACGTTGTCGTCGGCGCCGTCGTGGCCGTCGGCCCCGCCGCGGCGGGCGTTGTCGCGCAGCGCGTCCAGCACCGCACACGTCCCGGTGGCGAGCAGTTGCAGCGCCGACCCGCCGCCCGTCGATATCGGGCCCGACCAGGGAAGTTCGGCCACCGTGTCGCCACCGAGCAGCAGCGCCGGTCCGGACGTGCGGGACAGCGCGGACAGGATGGTGTCCGCGGACCTGACCTGCCCGTCGAGATACCGGGACGGTGTCCCGGCCAGCACGGCGGAGCCGGCGCCGGCCAGCGACTCGGCCGCCCACGGCTCCAGTTCGAAGTCCACGACAGCGTGCCCGGCCGGCACTGCGTCGCCGACGGGGAAGGGCCGGGCCCCGCCCACGATCCGCCGTCCGTCCACCGGCGCCACCCACACCGTCCGGGGCACGTGGAGCCGCGCCTTCGCCGGTGCGTCCAGCACACCGCGTACGGCGTCCAGGCAGGCGTCGGGCTTGCTGCCCAGGTCGGAGGTGCCGAGTTCGTGGCCCAGGGCGCGCAGCACCGTGTTGAGCACCACGCCGCCCGGCACCACCAGGTCGCAGGTGCGCATCGCGTGGACCAGGCCCACCAGGGTCTTCTCGGGTTTGCGCCCGCCGAGCACGGCCGCGCGGAACACCTCGTCGTCCGGTTTCGCCCAGGGCGCGAGGAACCGGACCTCCGTCACCAGGCTCTCCGCTGCATGGCCCGGCAGCAGACGCAGCACACCGGTGTTGGAGGCATGGGCACGGTGGGCCTTGGAGAAGCCGCCCACGGCGACCGCATCGCCCAGCAGCGCGAACCTTCGGGCCAGTTCGGGATCGTCCCGTTCCTCCCCGGCGTGGTGGCGGGTGTTGCCGAACACGGCGACCTCGCCGGGCGCCAGCGCCTCGGCGGCCCGCACCGCCGCGTCCGAGGCGTTCTCGGGGACGTAGCGCACCGGTCGGCCCAGCCGCCGGGAGAGATGGTCGGCGACATGGTCCAGCGCGGTCGCGGTGTCGTCGCGGTGACTGCCCTGGTGGGACAGCACGGCCACCCGCGCGCCCGCCCCGGCGAGCCGCCGAAGGTCGGCCAGCTCGCTGTCGATCCGCCCGGTGCTGGTCAGGGCCGCAGTCACGTTGAACCCGGCCGAGAAGACCCAGCGTTCGCCCGACGTGATGTGCCGTGCGCTCAGCAGCGGCACGCCGCCCAGCGGGTCGCCCCACCCGGTGTCAGAGGCCATACGTGCGCAGCCCGGTCGTCTCGTCGTGACCGAGCATCACGTTCATGTTCTGCAGGGCTGAGCCCGCCGCCCCGTTGACCAGGTTGTCGCTGACGGAGACGACCTTGGCGATACCGCGCCGTGCGTCGTAGTCCACTCCGATGTGACAGAAGTTGGAGCCGACCACACCGGCGACGCCCGGGTATCTGCGGTAGTCCTTGTCGGTGAGGCCGCCGAGCCGGGGTTCGGCGTTGACCCGGACGAAGAACTCGCCGTCGGCGCCGGTGCCGTAGCGCTCGGTGTAGCGGGTGAGGAGCAGTTCGCGCGAGAGCTCCGCGCGCAGATCCTCCCTGATGCGGACGCTCGCCTGGATATGGATGCCGCGGGCGAAGGGGCCGTGCGCGGTACTGAGGTCGACGGTGACCGGTCCAGCGGCCGGGCCGGAGAGCCGGTCCTCCAGCTCGGGCGCGTGCCGGTGACCCTGGAGGCTGTACGGCAGCATCGACCCGAAGACCTCGGCGTGCAGGATCTCGGTGCGCGGCTTGATGCCGGCGCCCGTGGTCCCGTTGACCGCCGCGATGTGCAGCGGCGCGCCGGGCTCGGCGAAACCAGCGGACAGCAGCGGTTCGAGGCCGAGCAGCGCCGTGATGACGTAACAGCCCGGGTTGGCCACCAGACGGGCCTCGGGCAGCAGGTCTCGGTGGAACTCGGTGACGCCGTACACCGCTTCCGGCAGCAGCTCGGGGGCGGTGTGCTCGGCGCCGTACGCCGCCTGGTAGGCCTGCGGGTCGGCGAACCGGAAGTCAGCGCTGAGATCGACCACCCGGGCCCCGGCCTTGAGCAGTTCGGGTGTCCGTCGCATGTTCTGGCGTCCGCAGAGGCAGAGCTCGGCGACCTCGCCGCGGCTGCCCACATCGTCGACGAACTCCGCGCCGCACCGGAACGCACCAGGGGCACCCTGTATACGGAGGTTCTGTGGACCGCAGCCACTGTCAGCACCCGTCAGGGCAACTACACCCGCGCCTTTGCCTTCCTGCTTGAGGCGCTGGATGCCCTCGACAGCCGCGACAACCTCCTGCTCTGGATCAGGCTGCGGCTGGCCGCAGCCTCGCTGTCCATGCAGTCGGTGCCGCTACGACTCTCCGAGGCCGAGTCCTTCCTCGACAGCGTCGAGCCGCTGTTGAAGGTCACCGGCCCTCTGCGGCATTGGCAGGAGCTGCTCTTCCTCAAAGCCAAGCTCGCCTACCACCAGGGCGACCTCGGCCGTGCTGCGGAACTGACGGCTCAGACCGAGAAGGATGTCCATCTGCTCACCTATCGCGACCAGATGCGTTTCAAGGTCCTGTGCGCAGTGATCGACCTGAAGAACGGCGTCCAGGAGGCGAGTGGGCAGCTCCGGGAACTCGCCGCCGAAGTGGAGACCGTCAACATGCCGGATCTGGCAGCGGAGGTCTGGCGCACAGTGGCTCAAGGCTCACTGTAGAGGGCCCGTCATCAGGCCGACAGCTGCGATGGTGATGGGTGTAGTTCCTGGCTCGTACGAGATCTTCGTTGCTGGTGATCGACCAGGGATCGCTTTCGGGAGGCTGCTGCGCCGGGCGACGGGCGACGGGAGCGGACTACGAGGAGGACGCGCTTGCGGAGCAGGAGGGTGCTGGCTCTGCCCCCATCTGGCGCCTGATCATTTTAGAAGTTACGTGGAATCTGCCAGGGTGATTACGTAACCCCGGTGCAACCACGAACCTGGGAGATCACTTGAGCGGCACGACGGTGCCGGCGAAGAAGTGGCCGGTGCTCGGCCGGCACGAACACGCAGAGATTTGGCTGACGAGTTCGCCCCGCTCCTCGAAGCGGGCGACATCCTCATCGACGGCGGCAACGCCCACTTCCTCGACGCCCGCCGCCGGACGCCCTGCGCGAGAAGGGCATCCACTTCGTCGGCACCGGCGTCTCCTACGGCGGAGAAGGCGCACTGAACGGCCCGTCGATCATGCCCGGCGGCTCGGCCGAGTCCTACGCCGCTCTGGGCCCGATGTTCGAGACCATCAGCGCCCACGTCGGCGGCGAGCCGATGAGCACCCAGATCGGCACCGACGGCGCCGGCCACATTGTCACGACCAGGGCTGGACGATGATCCGCGACGCGGCGGCCGAGTACGACTGGACCATCGGCCTCGGCGCCGTCGCCGGGATCTCGCGCGCCGGCTGCATCATCCGAGCCGCCTTCCTCACGGTCGAGGACGGAGGGGGAGTCCCTGGCCCGAGACAGGCGTCTCCAGAACCCAGGGCGAAGCGATCAGTCGGCGGGCGCGAAGCTGCGGGCGGGCAGTGACGGACGTCTCTACCGCCGGGGCCCGTGTTTCCGGCATTGTGGTCGGGTCCTCGGGGACGCCCACCGCCGACCGAGCGAGATGCCATGACTGCGACTGCCGCCGAATCCGCCACCGCCCCTGTCACCCACCGCCGTGCGCGGACCGGCGGTCCCGGGGACGGACCGAAGCTGCTGGAGACCGTGCTGGGCTGGGTCCTCGTCGTGGTGATCGCCGTCTTCGTCACCCGGGCCGGCCTCATGTGAGAAGCCGGCCCATGTGGGTCAGGACCGGCAGGTCACCTTCATCTGAGCGGCGGCGTGGTGGGCTTTTTCCCAGCCCTTGGACCAGTCGTCACCCCGGTCGAGCAGCTTCACACCGATCGTGGAGCCCTTCATCTCGAAAGTGCCGGCGTTCACCCACTGGCCCCGGTGAGCCACCTGGTTGATCGTGAAGCTGTTGTACATGGTCGTACGGTCGTTGGCGTTCACCAGTACGTGGTACTTCGTGGGGTGTCCGCCCACGTACAGGATGGTGTTGCTGTTCGGGATGTACACGGAGATCTGGCAGGTGCGGGCCTTCGTGCCGGGATTCCACCACCACTTGACGCGGGCGTCGTGGTCCTGGTCGGTGTCGCCGGACATGGGGACGGCGGAGTAGCTCCCGTTGCAGCCGTTGCCCGTCCAGCCGCCGGAGGAGCGGGTGTACCAGCCGTTGCTGCCGTCACTGTAGTAGCCGTCCTGCTGGAAGCCGCCGCCGGCAGGGGTGGAGCAGCCATGACCGGCCACGCCGGTATAGACCACGGTCGACTGCGGGGCGGCCTTCTGCCCGGTGCCGGTGCCGGCCGACGTGTTGCCGGTGCCACTCTTGTCCGTGGTGGTCTTTTCGGTTCCGGTCTCGGGGGAGCCGCCCTGGTCGGTCCCCTTCGAGTCCGGGGCGGCGGGAGCGCCTGGAGCGTCGCCGGTCTTGGAGTGGCCGTTCTGCGCCACCGTGCCGCCCTCATGGATGCCACCGGTGGCGGTGCCCGCGCCGCGTTCCGTCGAGTCCGACGTGCCGCCGCCGTGGGCGGTGCCCTTGTGGCCGTCCTTCAGGCTGCCGGAGTCGGGCGCCTGCTGTTCGCCCGGAACGAGGCCGGGACCGGAGTGGTCCGGACCCATCGGGCTTCCGGCGGGGGCGCCGGCGTGGACGGGGCCGGTCTTTTCGTGCGGCCCTGATATCAGGAACGGCACACCGATCAGGACGAGACCGCCGATCACGGCCGCGGCGATCATGGGCTTGCCGGGGCGTCCCAGGGGAAGACCGGCGGTGCGCCGGGTGGCGGGCCGGTCCTCCGCCTTCGCTTCCGGGGCCCCTTCCGCCTGCGCCTGCGGGTTCTCGCCCGCTTCGGCTTCTGCTACCGCTTCGGCTTCCGACTCCGCCTGCGCGCCCGCCGCCGCGCCGACCCCCGGAGCAGCCCCCGCCCGGGGCTTCTGCTCCTCCTGCGCCGCGGTCTTTGCCTGTGCCGAGGTCTCCTTCTCCTCCGCGGCCTCTCCTTCCGCGCGGGCCCCGGGGGAGGTCTCGGGGGCGGCTGCCGCGGTGGCGGCCGACGCGGCAGCCGTGGCAGCCGTCGCTGCCGACGACGCTGCTGAGGCGGGCGCTGCCGCCGGGAACAGACCCGTGGTCGGCTCCTCGGCCAGTACCGCAAGTGCTGCCGCGCGCTGGACCGGTGAGCCGGGGGCGCCCGCGCTCTTGCCGGCCGGGACGGACTCGCTGGTTGCCATGACATGCCTCTCTGGAGGATGGGGAGGGAGGGTCGGAGACGACCTGTTCAGCGACGGTCCGGCACGGAGCGGAACGGGCCGGTGCAGCGGTCGGGCCACCGCGGGTCCGTCGCCGCGGTCACGCGGCAGGCAGCCGTGTCCAGCCGGGCGACGGCCTCGGCGGAGGGCTCCCGCAACCGGCCCGTGCCGGAGGGTACTTCGGCCAGCAGCACCCGGGCGGGCAGGTCACCGTCCGCCTCGTGCCGGGCCAGTACGGAGAATTCGGTGCCCGGGGCGAACAGCGCCGTCACACCGTTCCCGTCGCGCGCCAGCACCGACGTGCGGCGCGCGGTCACGGGCCGGACGGCGTACCGGACGTACTCGGCCGGCGGCACCGGAGCGTTCTTCGCTTCGAGATGGACGACATCGAGCGGAGCGTCGCAGTGCAGTACCGCCCCGGGAACGAGGTCGTCCGGGATGTCCGGGCCGGGTACCGCGCGCATCAGTGTGCCGCGCAGGGCAGGAAGCCTGCTCAGCCCGGAGGTCAGACAGGCGGCGTACGGACGGAGCTCGCCCGCACCCCCGTCGGCCGCCAGCGCGAGCGCGCCGAAGGGCCCGTCGGACGGCGACGAGAGATAGAGGTGCACGGCGACCAGGTCGGCGCGTGCCGCCGCTTCCGCCGGGCCGCGCAGTCCGGGCAGCCGTATGAGTGTCTGGTTGACCGGACCGCTGTGCTCCTCCCAGACGGCCGAGGCCAGCTCCCGGAACGCGGCCCGGTCCGCGTCGCTGCTGAATCCGTCCGGGGCGGGCGCGGCGGCGCGAGGCCGGCCCGTGCGGGCGCTCGCAGGGGCCGCTGCGGCATTCGCTGCGGGCCGGGTCGGGGCCGACGGGGCAGCGGGGGTGTGCGTGGGGGACGGGAGAGCGGCGCCGCCCGGGATATGAGCGGCGTTCGGCTCCTGGGCGGGAGTCACAGGTGGTCCGGCAGGCACAGCCGGCACCACGGGAGCCGTCCGCGTTCCCTCGGGCACCGCCGTGCTGGAAGCGGTGACGGCGGACGTCACCTCGCCCCGGACCTGAGTCGGGGGCGACGGCCGGGCGCTGCTCGTCGCCGGGCGCGAGAGCGCGGCGGACATCTCCCCGAGTGTGCCGCGGGCCGCGGGCGAAGACGGGGGCGTGGCGGAGGCGGACCGCGCGGCGGCCGCCGACTCCGTGGCGGGAGCGGCGGAGACCGGTGGGTGGGGCATCGGCCGTGTCGCGGGAGGAGAAGGCACGGGAGCAGTGGGCGCGGGAGCAGAAGGCGCGGGTACGCCGGACTCGACGGCCGTCGTGTGAGCGGACGTCACGGACACCTCAGGTGCACCGGAGACCTCTTCCCGAGCGGCAGCAGGGGCAGGTGCGGGGGCGGTCACTGAGCCGGTTGCCGCCGCGGCGAACGTGAGGCCGCTCCGTACGGCGAAGCGGCGCAGCTCGGCCACGGCTGCGTCGCCCGCACCGTCGGGGGCGGCGAGTTCCGCGTACTCGCTTATCTCGTCGTCCAGTTCGTTCAGCAGGCCGGACAGTGCCTCCAGGAGCTGGGTCCGACGGTCGGCGTCGCCGGTCAGTGCCGCGTCCACCTCGATACGGACGGCTCTGGCCTCGGCGGGCCGGTCGCGGAACGCGGCGGGCGGCAGGGCTTTCTCCCCGAGCCAGAGTCCCGCCCGCACCGCCACGGCGTAGCTGCCGTCCGGCAGGCGCAGCGCCGCGGGCTTCGGAGCGGCCGTCCCGGCGGCGTCGGGCAGCAGCCAGTGCGCCGGTCGAGGGGAGGGGCGGTGGCCGTCGGCCTCGGCGGGCGAGCAGATCACGGCCGTGAGCAGGGCGGGCCAGGTGCACTCACCCCCCGGCGACGTCAGCCGCACGGTTTCCGCATGCCGGGCGGGGGCGGCACCCGTGCCGCCCACCGGGGCCGCGAGCGGCAGTCCCGTGCAGACCTCGACGTCCGTGCCGAGCAGGTCGGCCACGCCTTCGGCGAGCGGCAGCAGGTCGCGCCCGTGCCCCGGGGCGAGCCGGACCGACCGGCGCAGTTCGGCGGGCAGCCCCGCGAGCAGCGTCGCCAGGTCCTCGACCGGCACTCGCCCGTCGCCTGCCGTACCCACCAGAACGGTCAGCCGGTCCGGATGGACGGCCGGCGCGAACGCCAGCTCGCCGGGGCGCGGCGGGACCGTCCCCATCGGCCGCACCAGCAGCCCGGCGGGTATCTGCTGGACCGTGCACGCGCCGAGCTCACCAAGAGACACTCGGGCCAGCGCCCGCTGCCAACGGGGCGCGGGGATGCGCGCGCCGAGCGCCTCGGGCTCGGCGCCCGGCCCGAACCGCCACCAGCCGCCCCCCGGGGTGGCCGGTTCGGCGACGTACAGACCGCCACCGGGAATGAGGACGGCAGCCGCGTCGGGGGCCTCCAGCTCCAGCTCCCAGGCGTCGGCGAGCCGCTGCGCCAGCGGGCTGCGCTCGCCGGCCCGGGCCGCCGCGCCGGACATCACCAGCCGGGCGGCGGAACGCTTTTCGTCGCGGAACCTGGCGAGCAGGCCGCCCAGTTCCTCGCCCAGGTTGCCGGCCGCCTCCGGAGCGACATCGACCACGACGACCGGCCGCTCCGGGTCGGCGGGGAGGCTACGGGCCAGCTCCCGGACCGAGGTGCGGCGGTCGGTGGATGAGCGCAGCAGGAATCTCTCACCGTGCTCCTCCAGCATCGTCCGGGGCGCCGCCACCCGTGATGTTCCCCGAGCGGCAGACCCGGACGCGGAAGCGCCCTCCCCGGCGCCGCCACTACGGCGCCCGAGCCACCGAGGCAGACGCGATGAGATCCCGCTCACCCGGCCTCCCCCCGACGGCTGAAACCGCTGCGCTGCACTGATCCTCCATCAATGATCCAACCGAGATGCGGAGTTGACCATAGCTGCCGTTCGGTCACGCGGGCCCTCCGGGGTTTTGGCGGTGAGGATGTCCGCGCTCGCGACGCGCCCCCCGTTCGCCGGTCGGTCTGAGTTCCAGGAGACCGACTCCCCGGCCCTGCCGATGTCCTGCCCGCCCTCGGAGGGTTACGACCTCGCCCGCGATTGTCAGCGGCGTCGCGGTGTCCGGGACCTCCGCCTCCGGCGTTGTCGTCAGTCGCCGACGCTCCTTCCCCAAGCTCTCGGCTGCGTTCGAGCAGGGGAGGCCCCATCCGACTCCCTCCTCCGCCTTGGATTCGAAGGCCCCGGACACCGCTCCTTCTCCCACTGCCAATCGTGGGCGAGGCCGTTAGGGCTCGCAGAGAATCAACATGCTGATTTGATCTCCGTGGGGCTGCTGTTCGCGAGGAACCTGGTGACATCCGTGGGCGTCCGGAACCTGGCTGTCGAGGGTGGAATGGTGTAGCCGTGCTTGGCCAGGAGCGGCTGGACCTGGTGCACGGCCCTGGTGAGGGTGCTGCCGTTGACTCCGAAGAGCTGGGCGAGCAGGTCTCGTGTGCCGAGTTTGCGCTGGTAGAGCACGGTGGCCAGGACTCTGTCGGCGGTGGTCAGCTTGTCCTTGGCCCCTGCGCCGCGAGCGCGGAGGCGCTCGCCTCCTCGTTGCTGGAGCCGTCCTTGCTCACGTAACTCGTTTAGATCCCGGGTCAGTTGGTTGATGAGTTCGTCCAGCGCCGGTTCGGGCATGCCGGTCAGGTCCGGGTTGCGCAGAGACCCGGTGCTGGGCTGCGGGGACGGGCGGTTGGCTGGCCGCAAGTCCCTGGCTGTGCTGGTGGTGTCGCGAGGTTGAGGGTGGAGGGTGTAGTTCCAGTCGCCGTGGAAGCGGTGCCGGCGCATGGGTAGGGCATCGATGTCGCTGTCGGTGACCTTGATGCCGGTTTCGTAGGTGCCTGGGTCGAGTTCGGCGTGGACGGTCAGCCCGGCGCGGGTGGTGGTCGCCGCGATGCTGTTCACGATGACGTCGTGGCTGGTCAGCGGGCGACCGCGCCAGTTCATGGAGATGTGGGAGAACAGCCGGTGCTCGATCTTGTTCCACTTCGAGGTGCCCGGTGGCATGTGGCAGACCGTGATGTCCAGGCCCGTCTCGACGGCCAGGGCTGCGAGTTCGGTCTTCCATGTGCGGGTGCGGTAGCCGTTGGAGCCGCCCGCGTCCGCGGTGATCAGCAGGCGGGTGGCGGCCGGATAGTCGTGCCGGCCGCGGGCCTGCCACCAGCGGCGGATGGAGGCGACGGCGAACGCGGCGGTGTCGTGATCAGTGCCGACACTGACCCAACCTCTGTTCGCGACGACGTCATAGATCCCGTACGGAATCGCCTTGCCCGGTCCCTGCCGGTCCAGGAAGTCGTGCGTCTTGACCAGGACCGGTTCACCGGTCGGCCGCCACTGGTGGCCCGCATTCCTGTAGTCGCCGACGAGTTCCTTCTTCTTCGTGTCGACGCTGATCACCGGCTGGCCGGCGTCGGTATGCTGTCTGGCCCGTTCGTTGATGTAGCGGAACTGGGCATCCCGGTCCGGGTGCTGCTTACCCTCGATGGTCTTGGCACCGGCCTGCAGACTGAAGCCTTCCTCACGCAGCAGGTCCCCGACCGTGTCCGCGCTCACCCGGTGCCCTTGACGGGTGAGCTGGGCCGCGAGACTCCTGGTCGACTTCACCGTCCAGCGCAGCGGCGACATCGGATCGCCCCGCTCGTCAGGTTCCACCAGCGCCAACAGCGCCAACCGCAGACCCGGATCAAGGTCCACGGCCCTCTTGCGGCCACCACCGGGCCGACGTACCCGTCCCAGCGGTTCCTTGCCGACGTCTAACTCGTCCACACCTTTGCGGACTGTTGTCTCGCTGACCTGGGCCGCCCGCGCGACCGCCCGGATGCCGCCATGCCCCAGGAGCCGGGCCTCGGCCCCCATCAGCAGCCGTCGCTGCCGCTCGTCGAGATGAGGGAACAACACCTCGAACTTCAGAATGAGTTGGCCACAGACCACTTCGGAGATGCCCATATCACAACAACGAGCCGCATCACGGGAAGCAACACCTTGATTCTCTGCGAGCCCTTACGTCCCCGACCGCGTCAAGCCGCGCATCGTGCCGCCCGGCCAGGCCCTGCGCATCGCCCGGCGCAAGACCACGCTCGTCCGGTCGGCGCTGCCCGCCGACGTGCCGGAAGCGCCCGAGCGGGACTGAGACCTGCCGCTCGTGCATGTGTCGCTCAGTGCGCGGGCGGGCCGTCCGCGCCCAGCCGTCCGGGCCGCCAGCGGCGACCGCGGCCACGCGGCAGGACCACCGCGAGGAACGCGACGAGCAGGATCGTCCCGCCCGCCCCGGCCGCGACCAGGTACGCGGTGGAGCGGGCCCCGGCGGTATCGGGCGGTGCGGGAAGCCGTACCGGGTCGAGGTGCGCGGCGAGGGACGGAGCGGCGGCCGGAGTGACGCCCGACACGGCGCCGTACGGATCCAGCGCGGGCAGGTCTCCCGGGTAGGCCGTGCTGAGCAGCCGGGCCCGCACCTGGGCCGCCGTCAGGTCCGGGTGGTACGAGCGGACCAGGGCCGCCGCGCCCGCCGTCACGGCCGCCGCCAGCGACGACCCCGACCCCGTCCATTTGCCGTCGCCCACGGGGCCCGGCCCGACCAGCGCGTCACCGGGGGCCGACAGGTCGGCGCGCCGGTAGCGCGGCGCATCCTCGGCCCGGCCGCCCTGCGGCCCGGTGTCCAGGACCGCCAGCGCGCCCGGCGGTGCCACGGGCGCGGGCGGCGCCTGCCTCGTCCCCTGCGGCAGACTGTCCGCCGCGGCCGGGACGACGACGAGGGCGTCCTCGTGCACGGCCACGGCCATCGCGGCTCGTACCGCGCCGTCGGTTCCGTCCAGCGGCGCCGTCACCGTGATGACGTCCGCGCCGGCCTCGGCCGCTTCCCGGACCCCGGCCGCCAGCCGCTTCGCGTCCGGCTCGCCACGGGTGCCGGTGCCCCGCACCGCCAGAACGGTCGCCTGCGGCGCGACGCCGGAGAACCCCTGGCCCGCCCGCGCCGCCCCGGCGACCAGACCGGCCTGGAAGGTGCCCCGGCCCACACAGTCCCGGTCCGCGTCGCCGAGCGCCTCCACCCGGCCCGCCAGTACGGCGGGGGAGTCGCTCACGCCCGTGCCGACGACCGCGACGGTCACCCCCCGGCCCTGCGAGAGCCGCCACACCAGGTCCAGGGCCAGCGCCTGCCGGGTCCACGGCGCGTCCGGGGTGGCGCGTCCCTTGTGCGAGGTGCACTTCTGGTCGGAGGCCAGGCGCTCGGGCATTCCCGGCAGGGCCACCTGCCCGCCGCCCTCGGCGTGCGCGAGCGGCCCCGGCAGAACGGAGGCGACGGCGGTGATGCACAGCAACAGCTCGGTACGGCGACGCATGGGACCGGTCCTCGGTTCGGGCGGCTCGACTGGCAGGTGGTCTTCAGCGGTGGTGCAGGTCCTCGGGCAGCAGCAGCCGCAGATCGTCCAGGCTCGGCGCGGCGACCGTGCTGAGCCGCCCCGCCTGACGGGTCATCATCTGCTCCAGCGTCTGACGCGCAAGCCGCGCGTTGCCGAACGTACGGCCCCTCGGTACCGCGTCGAAGTGCTCGCGCAACGCCGACGCGGCTCCTGGCGCGCACTCGTAGCCGTTGTCCGCCGCGTGCTGCCGGACGATGGTGACCAGCTCGTCCGAGGAGTAGTCGGGAAACTCGATGTGCCGGGTGAAGCGCGAGGCGAGCCCGGGGTTGGAGTCCAGGAAGCGGTCCATCTCCGCGGTGTAGCCCGCCACGATCACCACCACCTCGTCCCGGTGGTCCTCCATCAGCTTCAGCAGGGTGTCCACCGCCTCCTGGCCGAAGTCCGAGGAGCCGCCGCCCTGCGGAGGCGTGAGTGTGTAGGCCTCGTCGATGAACAGCACCCCGCCCAGGGCGCGTTCGAAGACCTCCCGGGTCAGCTGAGCGGTGTGCCCGATCCAGCGGCCCACCAGATCCGCGCGCGACACTTCCACCAGCTGGCCGCGCGGCAGCACCCCCAGCGAGGTCAGCAACTCGCCGTAGAGCCGGGCGACCGTCGTCTTGCCGGTGCCGGGCGGACCGGCGAACACCAGATGGTTGCTGATCCGGGGCGTAGGCAGGCCGGCCGCCGCCCGCCGCCGGGTGGTGGCGAGCAGGTTCACCAGGTCGCCCACCTCGCGCTTGACGGCGGCCAGCCCGACCAGGCCGTCCAGCCGCAGCAGGGGATCGTCGTCGGGCCCGGCGCCCGGGCCTCCCGGCCCGGCCACGACGCCGATGTCCTCGGCCGTCAGTACCGCCAGGTCCCGTTCGTTGACGTCTGCCTGCGTGGCGAGCCGGGACGCCTGCCGGTCCACCATCTCCTCGAAGACCTTGCGCGCGGTGCGGCCGTTGCCGAAGCCCGCGTCGCGGGGTATCCGCTCGAAGTGTGCGCGCAACGCGGTGCGGGCCGCCGCGTCCAGCTCGTAGTGGTGGCCGGTACACATCCGCTCCACGATGGTGACCAGCTCGTCCGAGGTGTAGTCGGTGAATTCGACGTTGCGGGTGAAGCGCGAGGCGAGCCCCGGGTTGGAGGCCAGGAACTCGGTCATCTCCTTCGGGTAGCCGGCCGCCACCACGACGACGTCCTCGCGGTGGTCCTCCATCAGCTTCACCAGTGTGTCGATCGCCTCCCGCCCGAAGTCCGCGCCGGAACCGCCGCCGTCCGACAGCAGGGTGTACGCCTCGTCGATGAACAGCACCCCGCCGAGGGCCTTGCCGAAGGTCTCGGTGGTCTTGATGGCGGTGCCGCCGATGACCTGCGCCACCAGGTCGGCCCGCGACACCTCCACCAGGTGTCCGGAGCGCAGCACGCCGAGCGATGCCAGGATCGAGCCGTAGAGGCGGGCGACCGTCGTCTTGCCGGTGCCGGGCGGGCCCGCGAAGACCAAGTGGCGGCTCATCGGCGGAGCGGGCATGCCGAGGCTGGCCCGGCGCTGGGCCATCCGGTTCAGATTGATCAGGGTCAGCACCTGCTGCTTGACGTCGTCCAGGCCGATCAGCGACTCCAGCTCCGCCACCGGTCCGGTCCCGGTCGCCGGTTCGGCCGCCACCGGTACCGAGCCGCCCGGCAGCCGCCCGTCGCCCGCGGCCTCCGCGCCCGCCGCGCTGCCCCAGGCGTCGGGCGCCCCGTTCTCCGCGCTGTTCAGCCCCTCGACGGCGAGACGGTCGCCGGGAACTGCCTGGCGCAGCCCGCTGCCCCGGTTCTCCCGCACCGTGCAGCCGATCAGCGATACCGGATCGGTGCCCTCGACCCGTACACCGTCGGCCGCCGAGCCGGTCACCTCGCACGCGTTCAGCGAGGCCCGCGCGCCCGCCGCCACCAGCACGCCGTGCTCGCCGGAACCGCTCACCCGGGCCCGCGCGGCGCTCAGCTCGCCCTCCGCGTCGACCTGCACGCCCGCGGCGCCGGAGTCCTCCACGGACGTGTCGCGCAGCGTGAGCGTCCCCAGCGCGCCCACATGCACGCCCGCGCCCGTGGCGGCGCGCAGCCGCCCTCCGCCGACGTGCAGGTTGCCGTGGCCCGACACGTGGACCGCCGAGTCGGCGGACTCCTCGACGACGCAGTCCTCCAACCGCCCCCGGCCGTCCTTGGAGACCTCCACGCCGTGTGCGCCGGACCGGGCGACGGCGGCCCGCCGCAGCAGCGGATTGGCGCCGCTGCGGATCACGATCCCGCTCGCTGCGGAGTCCAGTACTTCGAGACGGTCGAGCTCGGCCGCCGAATCCTCCTCCAGCAGCAGCCCGGCACCCTCGGTGTCCCGCACGACGGTGCCGGTCAGCACCGGGGAGGAGAAGCCGCAGACTCGGACCGCGGGCTCCTTGGCGGCCGTGAACACACACTCCTCGATCTTGCCCCGGCTGCGCTCGGTCACCAGCAGCCCATGACCGCCGGTGCGTTCGGTACGGCAGCGGCTGAGCGTGGGGGAGCTGCCGGAGCCCACCACGAAGCCGTGCCCGGTGGTGTCCCGCACCGTGACGTCCTCCAGGACGGCCGGACCGGTGCTGTTCACGAACACCCCGACGACGGACTCGCGGACCGTGCCGCGCACCACCCGGACCGAGCTGTCCTCCTCGGCGGCGACGCCGGGCTTGTCGGTCGTGGATATCTCGCAGTCCTCGACCAGCACGTGCGCCTGGCCGTTGGCGAGGACGCCGTTGCCGCGGGCATCGCGCAGCCGGCTCGCGCGCACCGAGATCCGGCCGCGCTCCCCGGCCACCACCGCGGACGTGCCGAGGTGTTCGACGACGCAGTCCTCCAGGAAACTCTCGGTGCCGGACGTGGCCACCACACCCGCGCCCGCCGGATTGCTGATCCGGCACTGACGCAGCGCCAGCGACCCGCTGCCCCGGGCGAACAGCGCCGCCCAGGCCGAGCCGTGCACATCGCAGCGGTCCAGGGCGAGCTGGCCGCGCGGTACGTCCACGACCGGCAGTTCGTCGTCGTGTCCGCGCAGGACCAGGTCGCTCACCATCACGGCCTCCCCCGTGAGTGTCAGCGCCGTGCCGCGCCGCGGCGCCAGCTCCACGGTCCCGCGCCCCTCCGCAGCGGCCAGGGTGATGGCGACCGTGACGGTCACGCTCTCCTCGTAACGCCCCGGGGCGATGCTGACGACGGCTCCCGTACGGGCCTGTTCGACGGCCTGTGTGATGGTGCGGCAGTCGCCTGTCCCGTCCGCTGCGACGGTGAGCACCTGGCGTGACACGTTCTGACCTCCCGGACCCCGGTGCCCGTGGGGCGGGACGGGGACGCGCGGCATGTGGGGCGTGTGGAACTGATGTGCCCATCATGCCTGTTGGCGCAGGTGGCCCGCCACAGTGGTCCGCCCCGGGCCGTACGGCGTCGGCCGGTGCGGCCCCCGGTCACGCGGCCTTCGTACCAGGGTCCTCGTGACAGCCGGGCCGTGCCCACCCCTGGTTGCCCGCCGCTACCGTCCGGGCGGAGCAGCGGCGTCGGCCCGCAGCGCCGTCGCGTTGCCATGGGAAGGAACACCTCGGCACTGCGGGGACCGTTCCGCTCGCCGCCGAGTCGCTCCGTCACCCCGTGACGGATATGGTCCGATCGGGCATACTCAAGCCGCCACAGCCGCTGGCCAGCAGCTCTCGTAATCCGAGGGGCCGGCATCGGTTGAGCAGCAGTGCTCTTCCGGGTCCCGCCCGGAAGCCCCCCGGCGGCGCCGCCCACACCCCGCGCGCGCGACCGTCGCAACGCCCGACAGGGAGGAGAGCGCCGTCATGTCCGACCGTGCCCCGCAATTGGTGGAACGTCGTCTGCCCACCGAGGAGTCCCAGCAGCTCGTCGCGCTCGTACGCGACATCGCCCAGCGAGAGATCGCGCCACGGGCGGCCGAGGAGGAGGAAGCGGGCCGGTTCCCGCGCGAAGTCTTCACCCTCCTCTCCGAGTCCGGACTGCTCGGGCTGCCCTACGACTCGGCCCACGGCGGTGGTGACCAGCCGTACCAGGTCTACCTCCAGGTCCTGGAGGAGCTCGCGACCGCCCGGCTCACCGTCGGCCTCGGCGTCAGCGTCCACTCCCTGGCCTGCCACGCGCTCGCCGGATACGGCACCAAGGAGCAGCAGGCCGAGCACCTCCCGGCGATGCTGGGAGGGGGTTTGCTGGGCGCCTACTGCCTCTCCGAACCCGCCTCCGGCTCCGACGCCGCCTCGCTCCGCACGAAGGCCGTACGGGACGGTGACGACTGGGTCCTCACCGGCACCAAGGCGTGGATCACCCACGGCGGCATCGCCGACTTCTACACGGTGCTCGCCCGCACCGGGGTCGAAGGCCCCCGGGGCATCACGGCCTTCCTGGTCCCGGGCGACGCCGAGGGCCTGAACGCGGCCGCCCCCGAGAAGAAGATGGGCATGAAGGGCTCGCCCACCGCCCAGCTGAACTTCGACGGCGTACGGGTCGCCGACGCGCGCCGGATCGGCGAGGAGGGGCAGGGCTTCGCGATCGCCCTGTCCGCGCTCGACTCCGGCCGCCTGGGCATCGCCGCCTGCGCGATCGGCCTCGCCCAGGCGGCCCTGAGCGAGGCCGTCGCCTACGCCACCGGACGGCAGCAGTTCGGCCGGCCCATCGCGGACTTCCAGGGCCTGCGCTTCATGCTCGCCGACATGGCCACCCAGATCGAGGCGGGCCGCGCGCTGTATCTGGAGGCGGCCCGGCTGCGCGACGAGGGCAAGCCCTTCTCGCGTCAGGCGGCCATGGCCAAGCTGTTCTGCACGGACGCGGCCATGCGGGTCACCGTCGACGCAGTCCAGGTGCTCGGCGGATACGGCTACACCCTCGACTTCCCCGTCGAGCGGCTGATGCGCGAGGCCAAGGTGCTGCAGATCGTCGAAGGCACCAATCAGATCCAGCGGATGGTCATCGCGCGCCACCTCGCAGGTCCTGAGACACGCTGACCCGCAGCGGCCGCTCCGACCACACGGGCGTCGTCATGATCCGGTTCCACTCCTGGTCGTGACGGCCCGGCAGGGTCCGGCCGGCGCCCTCCCAATGACGGAGCAGGGCCCGGTAGATGGGCGGATCGGTGGAGTGCGGCACCGTTCGCGGTGCCGACCGGGGAGGCGCGGGGTGCGGCACCGGCTGCGAACCGGGCTGCGGAACCGATTCTTCGGCGGTCGTATCGGCGAGACGGCGACGACCGGGACCGGCCGTTGAATGCAGCAGGGTCATGCCCGGCCAACGGCGCCGGGCGGGCCCTGGTCACTGCCCGGCCGATTCGCGAGCCCGTTCGCCCGGGCCCCCGGGCGGCGGAGCCTTCGGCAGCGGGCACCACGCCGGTCGGGCCGTCGTGGTGCGGCACAGCTGTGTCGTGCGGGCCCGGAAGAGTCCGGGCGGTCCCGCGCGGACGCGGGGGCGGTCTCAGGCGGCTTTGCTCCGTATCCGCGGCACCTGCAACGGGCGCGACCCCGGGCCGCCGGCGTGCGAGAACGGCTGCATCCTCCAGTCGAACCCCTGAGGAAGCGTCAACAGCAGGCCCGTCTCCTGCTCCTGGAGGTCGAGCGACTCGTCGGCGGGCCGCGCGTGCGACGCCGCGCGGCCCGTACCGTCGCAGACCGTCAGGACGAACGGGTTCCACGGGGTCGGGCACAGCGCGTGCTCCGGCAGTACGTCCTCGTCCGCCAGCAGCGCGATCGGCTGCGCGCAGTCCGGGCAGATCACCCGGTACATCTCCAACGTGTCGTACGCGTCGGGAACGGTGTCCTCGACCGGATCAGCGGGATCCGGCTCGGTGCGAACGGTGAGTTTCAGGCTCTGCATGGGAAATTCCCCCCTCGGGTGGGCCGACAAGGCGCCACGGCCTCGACCACAGCAAGCACTTCCCGTCGCGCCTCGGCCGTAACCGCCAGTGGGGTGGCTACCGACCCGTATACCTGTGGCATTCGTCACATGCTCGCCGTGAGGGCCCTTCCGTTGCCCTCGCCGCTGTGCCTGGAGGTGCCCGGGGCCATAGATTGATCCATATGGAGGAGCTGGACCGACAGATCGTGGAGTTGCTCGTCAAGGACGGGCGGATGAGCTACACCGACCTGGGCAAGGCCACGGGCCTGTCCACCTCGGCCGTTCATCAGCGTGTCCGCAGACTGGAGCAGCGCGGGGTGATCCGGGGCTATGCCGCGGTCGTCGACCCCGAGGCCGTCGGCCTGCCGCTCACCGCCTTCATCTCGGTGAAACCCTTCGACCCGAGCGCGCCGGACGACATCGCGGAGCGGCTCGCGGGCATCCCGGAGTTGGAGGCGTGCCACAGCGTCGCGGGTGACGAGAACTACATCCTCAAGGTGCGGGTCGCGACCCCGCTGGAGCTGGAGCACCTGCTCACCCGGATCCGTTCGCTGGCCGGTGTGTCCACCCGGACCACCGTCGTCCTCTCCACGCCGTACGAGGCCAGGCCCCCGCAGATCTGAGGGGGCCGCGGAGCGGGCGCGTCCGGGCAGGCGCGAGACTGGTCCCATGACCGAGAGCACCGCCCCCCAGAGCGAACACCGCACCGTGCTGCTGCGCGGTGGAGACGTCCACAGCCCCGCCGACCCGTTCGCCACCGCCATGGTCGTCGAACGCGGCCATGTCGCCTGGGTGGGCTCGGAAGGAGCCGCCGACGCCTTCGCGAGCGGCGTCGACGAAGTGATCGACCTCGAAGGCGCGCTGGTCACCCCCGCGTTCACCGACGCCCACGTCCACACCACATCGACCGGACTGGCCCTCACCGGCCTCGACCTCTCGGGTGCCCGGACCCTTGGCGAGGTGCTCGGTCTCCTGCGCGCGTACGTGGCGGCGCACCCGGCGGACCGGGTCGTCCTCGGTCACGGCTGGGACGCCACGCGATGGCCGGAGCAGCGCCCCCCGTCGCGCGCCGAACTCGACGACGCGGCCGGTGGACGGCCGGTCTACCTGCCCCGTGTCGATGTGCACTCGGCGGTGGTGACCACCGCCCTGCTCGATCTGGTCCCCGGAGTCACCACGCTGACCGGGTTCCACCCCGACGCCCCGCTGACCGGTGCCGCCCACCACGCGGTGCGCTCCGCGGCCCACGGTGCCGTCTCCTCGCGGCAGCGCGCCGACGCCCAGCGCGCCGCCCTGCGCCACGCCGCATCGCTCGGCATCGGTACCGTCCACGAGTGCGGCGGCCCCGACATCTCCGACGAGGAGGACTTCGTCGCGCTGCTGAAGCTCGCCGCCGCGGAGAACGGACCGCGGGTCTTCGGCTACTGGGCCGAGCAGGTTGCCGACGAGAAGGACGCCCGCCGCGTCCGGGAGCTCGGCGCGATCGGCGCGGCCGGGGACCTCTTCGTCGACGGCTCCCTCGGCTCGCACACCGCCTGCCTGCACGAGCCGTACGCCGACGGTCCGGCCGGACACAAGGGGACCGCCCACCTGGACGCCGCGGGGATCGCCGCGCATGTCACCGCCTGCACGGAAGCCGGGCTGCAGGCCGGCTTCCACGCCATCGGCGACGCCGCGGTCTGCGCCGTGGTGGAGGGCGTCCGGGCAGCCTCCGAGACGCTGGGCCTGGCCCGGATCCGGGCTGCCCGGCACCGTGTCGAGCACGCCGAGATGCTCACGCCCGAGACCGTCGCCGCCTTCGCGGAACTGGGCCTGACCGCCTCCGTGCAGCCCGCCTTCGACGCGGCCTGGGGCGGCGAGGAGGGCATGTACGTCCAGCGGCTCGGGGCCGAGCGGGCCAGGACCCTCAACCCGTACGCGGCGCTCCTGCGGACCGGTGTGCCGCTGGCCTTCGGCTCGGACAGCCCGGTGACCCCGCTGGACCCGTGGGGGACCGTGCGGGCCGCCGCCTTCCACCGCACGCCCGAGCACCGGATCTCCGTACGGGCCGGCTTCACCGCCCACACCAGGGGCGGCTGGCGGGCCGTCGGCCGCGACGACGCGGGGACCCTGGTGCCCGGCGCCCCGGCCGACTACGCGATCTGGCGCACCGCCGACCTGGTGGTTCAGGCACCGGACGACCGGGTGGCCCGCTGGTCGACCGACCCGAGGTCGGGAACGCCCGGACTGCCGGATCTCACCCCGGGCGCGGAGCTCCCGGTCTGCCTCCGCACCGTGGTCTTCGGACAAACGGTCTTCGTACGGCCGAACGAGTGACGTCCGGACATTTCGTACCGTCGATCGAAGACGCCCCTGTTCCGCCGCGACCTGCGGATCTTCGCTACTGACCAGGCAAGTTCCGTAAACCTTGCAGGTCAGGCGGCTATTGACAGAGAGTGCCCACCGGCCGGTAGGTTCGGCCGAGTCCACCACAGGACGTCCGACCGGTTAAACCTCCACGCAGTCGTCGAACGCCGCTGGGTCATGGGGTGGTGCGCCGCACCGGCGCACCACCACTGACAGCCAGGTTCAGCGCCCGCGCCTCGGGGGCGAGGGAAGGTTTCAGCCGGACGGTAGGTGCGACCCGGGTGGGGCCCGGACGTTCAGTAGACAACGGCTCTAGGTCGACCCGCAGCCAGCGGGTCCCAGGTCGGCCCGAAGGGCGCTGGGCCCCCATCCGTAGTTCCCGTCGGCTCCCGCCAGGGGGTCTGTCCGCACTTCCCTCCTTCTGTCCGCGGCGGTGCCCGTTCCCGGCCGACCGTGTCGGCCACAGGCCCCCGCCCGCTGGATATGGTGTGCACCTGCGTACGGACTTAAGGGGCAGTAAGTGAACGACGGCGGTCAGAGGCGATACGGCCCGCTGGGCAGAACCTTGGTGATCATTCCGACCTACAACGAGGCCGAGAACATCAAGCCGATCGTCAGCCGGGTGCGCGCCGCTGTGCCGGAAGCCGACATCCTGGTCGCCGACGACAACAGCCCCGACGGCACCGGCAAGATCGCCGACGAGCTCGCCTCCGCGGACAGCCAGGTCCAGGTGCTGCATCGCAAGGGCAAGGAAGGGCTGGGCGCGGCCTACCTCGCGGGCTTCGACTGGGGCATCGAACACGGATACGGCGTGCTCGTGGAGATGGACGCCGACGGCTCCCACCAGCCCGAGGAGCTGCCCCGGCTGCTCACCGCGCTCAAGGGTGCCGACCTGGTGCTGGGTTCCCGCTGGGTGCCGGGCGGACGCGTGGTCAACTGGCCCAAGTCCCGCGAAATGATCTCCCGTGGCGGCAGTACGTACTCCCGGCTCCTCCTCGGTCTGCGGACCAGGGACGTCACCGGTGGCTACCGGGCCTTTCGCGCCGAGACCCTGCAGGGCATCGGTCTCGACCGGGTCGCCTCGCAGGGCTACTGCTTCCAGGTGGACCTGGCCCGCCGCGCCATCGACGCCGGGTATCACGTCGTCGAGGTCCCGATCACATTCGTCGACCGTGAGATCGGCGACTCGAAGATGAGCCGCGACATCCTGGTCGAGGCGCTCTGGCGGGTCACCTCCTGGGGGGTCACCTCCCGAACGAACCGGGCCCTCGGCCGCAAGGCGACCTGATCCGGCGGGGCGGCGGGCTCCGGTCCGCCGCTCGTGATCACCCCATACGCCGCTTGGACGCGCGTACGGGCACACTGGGGACCATGACGACCGGCAGCACACCGCCCCCGACCGCCCCCATGCGTTCACGCGCCCGTACCTTCATCCCCCTCGCCATCGCCGCCTGGGCGGTGCTGGAGATCTGGCTGCTCACCGTCGTGGCCGACGCGGCGGGCGGTTTCACCGTGCTGCTGCTTCTGGTCGCGGGGATCGTGCTCGGGGCCGCGGTGATGAAGCGGGCCGGCCGCCGGGCCTTCCGCAACCTCACCGAGACGCTCCAGCGGATGCCGGGGCAGCCCGAGGCTGCCGCCGCTGGGCAGACCGTGTCCCCGGGAAGCAGGGGCAACGGCTTCCTGATGCTCGGCGGGCTGCTGCTGATGATCCCGGGGATGATCTCGGACGTCGCGGGGCTCGTGCTGCTGGTGCCGCCGGTCCGTTCGTCGCTGGGCCGGTACGCGGAGCGGTCGCTGGAACGCCGGATGCGTGCGGCGACCCCCGGCAGCCTCTCCGGCGCCTTCCAGCAGGCCCGGATTCACCGGCCGGACGGAAAGGTCGTGCAGGGTGAGGTCATCCGTCAGGACGGCGCACAGCCGGACTCCCGCCCCGACGAGGGCCCCCGGCCGCCGCTGACTCCCTGAACACCGGCCCACGACGCGACAGAGCCGCGGGGGGGGGGGGGGGCGGCGGGGGGGGGGGGGGCGCCCCCGCGCCGGGCGGGGGGGGGGGGGGGGGGGGCGGGGGGGGGGCGGGCGGGGGGGCGGGCGGGCGGGGGCCG